>JADWMI010000052.1:9830-11927 GCA_015767395.1 Bacteroidota bacterium
TAACTTGTTTTCCTCCCATTAAAATCAATTCTTGTTCATCAGAAAAGTTTTGCCAAATGGTTTTATCAGGATCTATATTTGAATGACTTTGATCTACATAAGCAATTTTCGCAGTATCACCTACTTTGAATTCCCCTTTATCAGAAGACAATTCATCCATAATCATTTTAAAAATCGTTGTTTTCCCAGCTCCATTCGGACCAATAACACCAACAATACCTGCTTGAGGCAAATTAAAATTTAAATCTTCATATAGTAGTTTATCTCCAAATGCTTTAGAAACCCCAACAGATTCAATTACATTGGTTCCTAAACGCGGTCCATTTGGAATATAAATCTCCAATTTCTCATCCAACTTATTTTGATCTTGGCTCATTAACTTATCGTAATTGGCTAAACGTGCTTTTGATTTTGCATGGCGTCCTTTTGGTGCCATTCTAACCCATTCCAACTCTCGCTCTAATGTTTTCTGACGCTTCGAAGCTGTTTTAGATTCTTGTGCCAAACGCTTTGATTTTTGTTCTAACCAAGAAGAATAATTTCCTTTCCAAGGAATTCCTTCACCTCTATCCAATTCTAAAATCCAACCTGCAACGTTATCCAAGAAATATCTATCATGCGTTACAGCAATTACAGTTCCTTTATATTGTTTTAAATGATGCTCTAACCAATGAACAGATTCAGCATCTAAATGGTTTGTTGGCTCATCTAACAATAACACATCAGGCTCTTGCAATAAAAGCCTACACAATGCAACTCTTCTACGCTCACCACCTGATAAATTTTTAATTGGTGTATCGCCATCAGGTGTGCGCAAGGCATCCATGGCAATTTCCAATTTAGTATCTAGTTCCCAAGCATTGGCTGCATCAATTTTATCTTGAAGTACTGCTTGTTGCGCCATTAATTTATCCATTTTATCAGCATCCGAATACACTTCTTCCAAACCAAACATATCGTTTATTTTGTTGTATTCATCTAAAATGGCAACAGTTTCAGCAACGCCTTCTTTTACAATTTCTAAAACTGTTTTCGTATCATCCAATTGCGGCTCTTGTGATAAAAACCCAACTGAATATCCAGGTGCAAAAACGATATCTCCCTGATAGTTTTTTTCAAGACCTGCAATAATCTTCATTAAAGTAGATTTACCCGATCCGTTTAAACCTAAAATTCCAATTTTTGCTCCATAAAAGAAGCTCAAATAAATATTTTTTAAAACTGGTTTATTTGCGCCTTGATAGGTTTTTGATAAACCTGACATTGAAAAAATAACTTTCTTATCGTCTGACATATATTATGTTATTGGTTGTTAGTTTTAAGTTGTTGGTTTTTAATTTACATTAGTCCCTTAAAACGCATTAAATTTTAAATACTCTTAAACTTCTGTTTTCAAGTTTTTCGTTGCTAACTGTTGGTTGTTTGAATTTTGTTTCAGTCCTTGGTCCTTGGTCTTCGGTCTTCGGTCTTCGGTCTCCTGTCTTCAGAATTTTGGCCTTAAACCTTAGAATCCTTTAATTACATCCTCCCTTTAAGGGCATTAAATACCCAGGCAATTGCAAAAAAACCAACGCCCACTGAAGCAAATCCCCATCCAGCAACGTCATCATATCTAAAAGCTCCAAGTGCTATAAGTGCTAACCCAACAATTATCATAATAAATGTTGCCCAAGCCAATACTGTATTTTTATTCATTTTCTGAAAATTAGTTTTTATTAAAAATCTTAAAAAGATCTATGTAGGCTGCAAATATCGTAAAAATTTAACAAAAAACACAAAAAAGCACCTTCATAAAGAAAGTGCTGAAAATGGATAATTAATTATATTTATTAAAATTTCATTGGCACTTCAACAAATAACAATTGAGATTTTTCTTTTGAAATTATTTCAACAGCTGCTGTTTGCTCAACACCAATTGCATCTCTTTTAATTAATGATTTGGAATCAACAACAACCGCTCCACCAATCAACATGATATAAACGCCATTTGTTTCGGTCATCAATTCATAATTAAAACTGGTGTTTTTATCCAAATCAATTCTTGAAATTTTCGCATTTTGATGAATTGTTAATGATCCGTCAATTGCATTAGAAATA
>JADWMI010000209.1 GCA_015767395.1 Bacteroidota bacterium
GGTTCAAACACAGCATTCATATCTAAATATTTTGATTGAATCAATTTAAACTTCATCCTGTCAACTTCATGGTTTTGCTGTGATGCAATTTCTGAAGATTCATCGTAACTCACAAAACGAACTGGGTCTTCTTTCTTATCGCAAGAAAATAGAACAACCATCATTACAAAAAATACTATTACTTTTTTCATTGAAGATAATTTAGATTAAAGATATAAAAAAAGACCTTTCACATTTTAGAAACGTAAAAGGTCTTTTAATAAATTATTTGTAACTATATTATTTGAAAAAGGAATCTACAAATTCAATTTTATTAAATACCTGTAGATCATCAATTCCTTCACCAACACCAATATATTTTACAGGTATTTGAAATTGATCTGAAATACCAATAACAACGCCCCCTTTAGCTGTACCATCTAATTTTGTAACCGCCAATGAAGTAACTTCAGTTGCCTTGGTAAATTCTTTAGCTTGCTCAAAAGCATTTTGACCTGTTGAACCATCAAGAACTAATAATACTTCATGAGGTGCATCTTCCACTACTTTTTGCATTACACGCTTAATTTTCGTCAATTCGTTCATTAGATTCACCTTATTGTGTAACCTTCCTGCAGTATCAATAATAACAACATCCGCATTTTGTGTTACTGCAGATTTTAACGTGTCAAATGCAACAGAAGCAGGATCGGACCCCATTTCTTGTCGAACAAGTGGAACCTGAACTCTGTCTGCCCAAACTTGTAATTGATCAATCGCTGCAGCTCTAAAAGTATCTGCAGCACCAAGCACTACTTTTTTTCCATTTCTAGTAAACTGGGAAGCTAATTTTCCAATAGTAGTGGTTTTACCAACACCATTTACACCAACCACCATAATTACATAAGGCTTTTTATTTGATGGAATGGTAAAGTCAGTTTCATTACCAACATTGGTTTCGGCCAATAAACCAGCAATTTCTTCTCTTAGAATTGAATTTAATTCATCAGTTCCTAAATATTTATCTTTAGCAACCCGAGCTTCAATTCTATCAATAATTTTTAAAGTCGTATTAACCCCAACATCTGACGAGACCAAAACCTCCTCTAAATTGTCTAATACATCATCATCAACTTTGGCTTTTCCTGCAACCGCCTTAGATAGTTTAGTGAAAAACGTAGTATTTGTTTTTTCTAACCCTTTATCTAAAGTTTCTTTTTTTTCTTTTGAAAAAATTCTTTTAAATAGACTCATTTTTAAAAATTAATAGGGTAAATATAAAAAAGAAAAAGCTACTTTCAATAAAGAAAGTAGCTTATATATTTATTAATGAACAAAATTTTACTTTTTGCTCAAAAAACTTTTCACGTTAGCTGGATCTACAATAGTTTCAACAAAAGTATAAGCTCCTGATTTTGGAGATTTCACCATTTTAATTGCTTTTGTTAATCTTTTTGCTCCTGTCTGTAATGATGCTACTGATTTCTTTGCCATAATCGTATATTATTTAATTTCTTTATGAACAGTCATTTTTTTCAAGATAGGATTGAATTTTTTAATTTCCATTCTATCAGGTGTGTTCTTCTTATTCTTCGTAGTAATATATCTAGAAGTTCCTGGTTTCCCAGAATTTTTGTGCTCTGTGCACTCTAAAATTACTTGAATTCTATTTCCTTTAGCCTTTGCCATTTCCTAATATAATTATTTTTTTAAAAATCCTTTTTCTCTCGCTGTTTTAAGAACTGCAGAGATTCCTAATTTATTAATATTCTTCAAAGCAGATGTAGATATTTTTAAAACAATCCACTTATCTTCTTCAGGAATATAAAAACGCTTTTTTATTAAGTTAGCGTCAAATTTTCTTTTTGTTCTATTTAATGCGTGAGAAACATTGTTCCCAACCATTGCTTTTTTACCAGTAAGTTCACAAACTCTTGACATAATTCTTTACCTTTTTAATGTATTCTCAAAACGAGATGCAAAATTAAATTTTTATTACTTAATACACAAACTTATTTTACTAGTTTTTTAAAATTTCTTTACGAAGCATTTCTAAGGCTTTGACAGAAGTCCGTTCAATAACTTTCTCACGAGGTTTACCAAAGAAAAACTCCATAGAAAAAACCTTATTAAAAGCTGCAATGGCAATAAAAACTGTTCCAACAGTTTTATCTGTTAAATCTGTCGTCGGCCCAGCATTACCAGTCGTTGCAATTGCATAAGTGGTTTTGAATTTTCGCTGAATTCCCCTTGCCATTGCTTCCGCTACCTGTGAACTAACTACAGAATATTTTTTAATTAAATCTTCTTCAACATGTAATTCATTTATTTTTATTTCAGCTTGATAAGCGACTACTGAACCCACAAAATAATTAGAAGCACCCGGAATAGCAGTTATTATTTTGGCAATATTTCCGCCAGTACAACTTTCTGCCGTCGCCAAAGTCTGTTTTTTATCAACCAACATTTTTCCAATTACCGTCTCTATAGGTTCTCCGTCATCGAAACCAATAATAAATTCTGAAATTATTTTTGTTAGTTTCTCAACTTCTTTTGATGCGGATTCTTCAATATATTTCTCATCTGTTCCTTTAGCCGTTAAGCGCAATCTAACATTCCCAAAAGAAGGCAAATAAGCCAAACCAATACAATTTGGCAAATTATTTTCCCAATCTTCAATTTTTTCAGCCAGCATACTCTCTCCTATTCCATAAGTCAGAATTGTTTTATGCAATATAAAAGGTAAATGAAATGTTTTAGCCAGTTTAGGCAACACCTTGTTTTGCATTAAACCTTTCATTTCATAAGGAACACCCGGTAATGACACAACAATTTTATCATTTTCAAAAAACCACATTCCTGAAGCAGTTCCTAGCTCATTTTTTAAGGGCTCACATTTCGCAGGCATTAAGGCTTGATCCTTATTTAATTCAGTAAACGGATAGTTCATTTTCGAAAACATGGCTCTTATATGAGATTCAATTTCCTCGTTTAAAACAAGTTCATCATTAAAATATTCAGTCAAGGTTAATTTTGTAATATCATCTTTGGTTGGGCCTAAACCTCCAGTTAAAATAACAATGTCACAATTGGCCTGTGCCTCCTTCAATGATTTTATTATATGCTGTTTATCATCTTGAATAGAAGTAATTTGATAAACCGAAATTCCAATTTTATTCAATTCTTCAGCCATCCATTTAGAATTGGAGTCTAATATTTGACCAATTAATATTTCGTCGCCAATCGTTATTATTTCTGCTTGCATACTATCTATAAAAGTTAAAAAGTAAATGTAAAAAGTTATTCTGAATAAAATTTAGAAACTTTTTAAAAAAAAATGAGAATTGGTACTAATATTGTATACCAATGCAATTATAACACAATTAATTATATTTATTCAAACTAATACCCTGTTGTAACGCAACCTTTTATTAATTTGAGCATCTATAAATAAAAGATGAAAAACAAACTATACTGCTATGACAACTCAAATTGAATTAACCGACAATGAACTTTTAGAGCAAATTGAGAATTGCTCTTTAAATCCTGAATTATTTACACACGAAACGTTGTTAAGACTTACTTGGATTTTAATTCGTAAATACGGATTGAATATTGCAATTCTTAAAAACAATGAAATCAAAGGTAACTATTACAAAAATGCTTTAAAAAACGACAAGTTTAATATCACTTTAACCAAAGCATATACTGAGATTTTACATCATTTCATGCAACAAACATCAACCAATAATTTTGATAAATTATTGCGTGAATTCCCTAGATTGAAATACAGTTTTCAAGACTTGGTTAAAACCCATTATGGTTATAATATTTTAAAAGAACATAGAAAAGAAGGACCTGAACAAAAAAAACCTTTTTTATTCACATTCTAAAATTATTTAATTTTAATTTTAAATAATTCTTTTTCCAAAACAGCGCCAATAAGCACATCGTTCTCATGCACTTTTCCAACTCCCGCTGGTGTCCCTGTGAAAAGCACATCTCCTTTTTTAAGTGTAAAAAACTGAGAAACATATGCAATTAATTCATCTATTTTCCAAAGCATTGCATTGGTGTTCCCATCTTGAACCAATTCATTATTTTTATGCAATGTAAATTTTAAATTCTGCAAATCTCCAATACTTTCTTTTGGTAAAAACTTTCCAATAACAGCACTCCCATCAAAAGCTTTGGCTTTCTCCCAAGGCAATCCTTTATCCTTACAAACGTCTTGAATATCTCTGGCCGTAAAATCAATTCCTAAACCAATCTCGTCGTAATATTTATGCGCAAATTTTTCATCAATATATTTACCTACTTTATTAATTTTCACTAATATTTCAACTTCATAATGAACATTGTTTGAAAAAGGTGGAATAAAAAAAGGTTGGTTCTTTACCAAAATTGCAGAATCTGGCTTTAAAAAAATAACCGGATTTTCAGGTTTTTCATTTTGTAATTCTTCAATGTGTTTGGCATAATTACGGCCAATGCAAATTATTTTCATAAAATTAATTTTGAAAAATATAATCGTTTAATTATTAAATAATCCTCGTTCATTATAGATTATGGAATCCACTTTTTTTCAAAATTTGGCTTGCGCTTTTCTAAAAAAGCATTTCTACCTTCTTTTGCCTCATCTGTCATATATGCCAAACGAGTCGCTTCACCAGCAAATACTTGCTGACCAACCATACCATCATCGGTTAAATTCATAGCAAATTTTAACATTTTTATTGATGT
>JADWMI010000210.1:0-1319 GCA_015767395.1 Bacteroidota bacterium
ATTCAGGTTTTAGCTGAAGAAATTGTGAAAATTGAGCCTTCATGTATGTTACATCCAAACATTATTGGTGCGTATGAATATAACAAATCAAAAATATTAGCACAAAAGGGAGTGGAAATTACAGCCTCAATAAATAATGAAGTTACAGCCAATTACGGTCGTCAAGCAATTACAACCGTTGAAGGAACTACCTTTTTAGAGAATAGCAATTTACATCAAGAGGTTTTTGGACCTTTTTCTATGGTGGTTCAATGTGAAAATGTTACTCAGCTAGAAACTATTATTTCAAACTTAGAAGGGCAATTAACAGGAACTGTTCTTGCTGAAAACGAGTTGGAAAATTACAGTAATATTGTTTCTGCGCTTCAGAATAGGGTTGGACGTATTATTTTTAATGGTGTGCCAACGGGTGTTGAAGTTTGTTCTGCTATGGTACACGGAGGGCCATATCCAGCCTCAACCGATAGTCGTTTCACAGCGGTAGGCAATGCATCTATAAAACGTTGGGTTCGCCCATTCAGTTATCAAAGTTGGCCAAATGAATTGTTACCTGATGAATTAAAAAATGAAAACCCATTAAAAATTTCTCGATTGGTAGATGGTAAGAAAACAACTGATATAATTTAACTATGAAAAATTTTGGTATACTATTTTTGCTTATTACTTTTTTAAATTCTTGTAATTCTGGAAATGAAACTTGTAATTCATCTTCAACAGAATTAGAAATTTTGATAAATGCGTATCAAGACCATAAAGGATTTGAGAGCAATGAATTTCCATTGGGAATATTTACTGAGGAATATTATAAAACGGAGTCTAATTTTGCGAAACAACAATTGGAATATTTTGATTGTATAAAACAAGAAGAGCTTTCTGAGACTGAGAAAATATCATTGGAATTATTACAATTTGAACTTCAAGAGCAAATTGATTTTTATGAATATGAGGCTTATTTGAACCCATTATTATCTGATTCAGGTTTTCATACGAGTTTGCCTTATCAGGTGCACGATTTTGTTTCTCACGAACAATATGTGAATTATTTAAAAAAATTAAATGCCATTCCAATTTTTGTAGAACAGCACATTGCCTTAATGCGAATAGGATTGGAAAAAGGAATTTCTCAACCTAAAATTATATTCAACAATTTTGAAGATACTTACAATAGTCAGTTAGTTGATAATTTTGAAGAAAGTTTTTATTATTCACCTTTTAAAAAGTTGCCAGCGATAATAACAGATTCGCAAAAAGATTCCTTATTAACCGCTGCGAAAATAGCCGTTGAAACAAAAGTAATTCCACAGTTTAAAATAATTAAG
>JADWMI010000210.1:1419-4708 GCA_015767395.1 Bacteroidota bacterium
CCAAAGTTTTTTATAACCTTACCTCGCAAGCCTTATGGAGTTGCCCCAGTACCCGCT
This sequence comes from Bacteroidota bacterium, assembly GCA_015767395.1. Next base: position 1,477 of record JADWMI010000210.1, read on the forward strand.
ATTATCGCTCCTAAATATACCGGAGGAAGATACAACCCGCCAAGTGATGACACCCAACCTGGTTATTATTGGGTAAATACGTATAATTTAAAAAGCAGGCCTTTGTATATTTTACCTTCGTTGACATTACATGAGGCAGTTCCAGGTCATCATTTACAAATGAGTTTGAATAGTGAATTGGGAGATAAAATTCCTAAATTCAGAAGAAATTTATACCTGTCCGCTTATGGCGAAGGTTGGGGCTTGTATTCGGAATTTTTAGGAAATGAGTTGGGTATTTATACAACCCCTTATGAAGAATTTGGTAAGTATACCTATGAAATGTGGCGGGCATGTAGATTGGTTGTTGATACCGGAATTCACGTGAAAAACTGGACTAGAGATCAAGCCGTAGACTATTTAAAATCGAATACTGCTTTATCTATTCATGAGGTAAATACTGAAATTGATCGTTATATTTCTTGGCCGGGTCAGGCACTTTCTTATAAAATAGGAGAACTAAAAATACGAGAGTTAAGAACATTGACTGAGAAAGAATTGGGATCTAAATTTGACATTCGATTATTTCATGAAATTATTTTAGAAGAAGGAACGGTTACGCTCTCCATTCTTGAAAAAAGAGTCTTGAATTATATTGAAAAATTCAAGAATGAGTAGAAGGGATGTGTTTTTTAAATGAATTTGATTGAGTTTCAATGGACCAAATGTTTGATCTACAAGTTTGCTATATAGTAGGCTGAAATACTTTTTCTGCTACGGGAAAATTAGTTTCAGAAATTATTTCAGAGAATAAAAAAATCTAAATTAACCACCATTCCATCCAGACATAACTTTTTTAACTAAAATTAGTTATTTAGGCTATTATTTATAAGTATTTTTGATAAACGATTTAATATAAAATTTGCTTAAATATATAGCTTATGCAAACAATAAATAAAATAATAAAATCTCTTAGAGAGGTAATGGAAAATAAAGGAATTGATGCTTTTATTATTCCTTCGACAGATCCACATCAAAGTGAATATGTTTGTGATTATTGGAAAGTGAGAGAATACTTTTCTGGTTTTACAGGTTCCGCAGGAACATTAGTAGTTACTCAAAAGGATGCAGCTCTTTGGACGGACTCACGGTATTTTTTACAAGTAGAGCAAGAATGTGAAGACTCCTGTGTTTCTTTGTTCAAACAAACTATTCCACACGCACCACAACACATTCCTTGGGTTTGTAATGAATTAGGTGAGAATGCTGTGATTGGAATCGATTTTAGACAATTTTCTAAATCACAATTTGATTATATTGAGGAGAATGCTTCTAAAAAAGATATAAAAATTCGAAACTACCCTCATTTATTGGATAGTATTTGGGAAAATAGGCCTGAATTACCTTCAGATAAAATTGAAATTCATTCTATTGAATTTAGTGGAGAAAGTACTGCTTCAAAAATTCAAAAAGTAAAAGATGAAATTGAAAATCAACAAGCTGACTATTACTTTTTATCAAGTTTAGATGATGTTGCTTGGTTGTTTAATATTCGTTCTAATGATATTGATTTTACACCGTTAGTTACGGCTTATGGAATGGTTGGAAAAGAACAATCTTATCTATATTGTGATACAGCCAGATTTGATGAATCAGCAAAATCAATTTTTGAAAAATTAAATGTAACGATTCTAGATTATCATTTAATAGCTGAGGAGTTACCAAAAATTAGTGAAGGAAAAAAAATTATTACAGATGCTTCTTCATTAAATTATGCTTCTTTTGATGGTTTAAAAGGAGATATTATATTTCAACAATCATTGGTTCAACAATTGAAGGCAATTAAAAATAATGTTGAATTAGAAAACTCTAAAAAATGTATGTTAAAGGATGGAATTGCCTTGACAAAATTATATATTTGGTTGGATGATGAATTAGAAAATAGAAGTATTTCTGAATTTGAAATTGGTAAAAAATTAACTTCATTTAGAAGTGAGCAACCATTATATAAAGACGATTCTTTTGCAGCAATTGTAGGTTATAAAGGCAACGGTGCAATTATTCATTACACTGCCCCAGAAGTAGGATCTGCAATGGTTGAAAATGAAAATGTTTTATTAATTGACAGTGGAGGGCAGTACGAAAACGGAACAACGGATATTACAAGAACGGTTTGGCTTGGTGGTGAACCAACACAGGAAATAAAAACAGCTTATACATCTGTTTTAAAAAGTAATATAGAACTTGACCAAATGCAGTTCCCAAAAGGAACGGTAGGAATGCAATTGGATGCTTTTGCACGTATGCATATGTGGAAACAAGGCTTAAATTTCCCTCACGGAACTGGACACGGAATTGGAAGTTATGGTATGGTTCACGAACCAACTCAAGGTTTTGCTTCTAATATGACAACTTCAAGAGGATCTGCAGCACATGAATTAAATCAATTAACAACTATTGAGCCTGGATGTTATAAGAAAGATACTTTTGGTATTAGAATAGAAAATGTTGTTGTTTCAAAAGAAAAAGAAACCAATGAATTTGGTGAATTTTACGGTTTTGAAACGTTGACTGTTTTCCCGATTGAAACAAAATTGATTGATAAAAGTTTATTGATGCCACACGAAATAGATTGGTTAAATAACTATCATAAAAAAGTATACGATATCATTTCTCCAAAATTAAAACCAAGTGAAAAAGATTGGTTAATAGAAAAATGTAAGTCAATTTAAATAAAAAAGCTGAAGCAATTATGAAACGTTAGGAAGTGTTTATAAAGCTAATGGTTTTTCAATTTCAAATATAATATTTGAAGCATTGCCTTCATCCATTCTATGGTCTATAAATGTAAAACCATTTTTTTCTAATAGTCTTTTTGAAGGCTCGTTTTTACGATGGGTAAAAGCCTCAATTTTATCTAAATTTAATTTATTAAAACCATAGTCAATAACACAATTAATTGCGTCGTGCATGATACCTTGGTTTTGAAATTCAGGATTTAAAGCATAGCCAACTTCAGCAGTTTTGAGGTTGTTGGAAAAATTCCATAGGCAAATGCTTCCAATCATTTTTGGATTATTTATGAACGTAATTTCCCAAGAAATACTTTTATTGTTCTCAATTTCAGTAATTATTTTTTCAATAAATTTTAACGCATCAGATTTATTCTTGGTTTTTCTATTTTCAGGTCTCTCTATAAATTTATTTACTGTTTTATCTGACCTTAAAAACAAGACTTCGTCAACATCTGACA
>JADWMI010000053.1 GCA_015767395.1 Bacteroidota bacterium
CAATTAGAAGAAAATTGTTTAATCATAACTCCTGGAGATAGGGCGGATATAATTTTAGGTGCTTTACAGGCTAATATTTCTTCAAATTACCCAACAATTGCGGGTATGGTGCTAACAGGAGGAATTCTACCAGAAGAACCAATCATAAAATTGATTGACGGGTTGGCTCAAATTATGCCAATATTAACAGTGAACCAAGGAACTTTTGCCGTAGCCAATAAAATTGGAGCCGTACGTTCTCACATGTATGCAGATAATAAACAAAAAATTGTCACGTCACTAAATACTTTTGAAAAACATATTGATATTGATAAGCTGACTGAAAAGCTAATAACCTTTAAAAACAATGGTATTACGCCAAGAATGTTTCAGTATAACTTGGTAAAACGTGCTAGAAATGAGCGTAAACATATTGTGTTGCCAGAAGGGACAGATGATAGAATAATTACTGCTGCAGCAAGGTTGGTTGAAATGGATATTGTTGATTTGACGGTTTTAGGGGATTATGATAAAATTGCAGACAATGTACTTCGTTTAGGATTAAACGTTGATATTGATAAATTTAATATTGTGAATCCAGTAAAATCTGAATATTATAAAGATTTTTCTAATACCTTATTCGAATTAAGAAAGAATAAGGGGATGACTATTGATGTGGCTGAAGATTTAATGGGAGATGTTTCTTATTTTGGAACTATGATGGTTCACAAAGGCTTGGCTGATGGAATGGTTTCTGGAGCAGCACATACCACACAACATACTATTTTACCAGCATTACAATTTGTAAAAACAAAACCAGGAGTATCAGTGGTTTCTTCTATTTTCTTTATGTGTTTAGAAGATCGTGTATCTGTTTTTGGTGATTGCGCTATCAATCCAAATCCAAATTCAGAACAATTAGCCGAAATAGCTATTTCTTCGGCCGATTCAAGTATGAATTTTGGAATTGATCCAAAAATTGCGATGCTTTCTTATTCTTCTGGAGCCTCTGGTAAAGGAGCCGATGTTGATATTGTTAGAAGAGCAACAGAAATAATTAAAGAAAAAAGACCTGATTTAAAAGTAGAAGGACCAATACAATATGATGCTGCTGTTGATGCAAAAATTGGTAAAAGTAAATTACCAGATTCAGAAGTTGCAGGACAAGCGAATATATTAATTTTTCCAGATTTAAATACAGGTAATAATACTTATAAAGCAGTTCAAAGAGAAACTGGAGCTTTGGCAATAGGACCAATGCTTCAAGGTTTAAATAAACCCGTAAACGATTTAAGTAGAGGTTGTACGATAGACGACATTTTTAATACTGTAATATTAACAGCCATACAAGCACAAGGAGAATAATGACCCGATCGGGGCAAAATTTTAATAGTAAAAAAATATATAATAGCGAACAGCATATGTTGCCGCTGAAAAAATAAAGTTTTAACATATGAAAATATTAGTTATCAATTCAGGAAGTTCATCAATTAAATATCAATTGTTTAATATGCCTTCTCAAGAAGTTATTTGTTCTGGTATAGTGGAACGAATTGGCTTAAAAAACCCAAAAATTAAATACAAATCTAAAGATACTACTATAGAAAGAGTTTGTAGAATTTCAGACCATAAAGTTGGATTAGAAAAAGTAGTTAAATTTTTATTAGATGATGAAGTAGGCGTTATCAAATCGACTTCTGAAATACAAGCAGTTGGTCATAGAGTTGTGCACGGTGGAAGTACTTTCTCAAATACTGTTGTTGTAAATGATAAAGTAAAAGATAAAATTAAAGAGTTGTTTTCTTTAGCACCGCAACACAATCCTGCTAATTATGAAGGAATTGTGGTTGCAGAAACTATTTTTCCTGAAGCAAAGCAAATTGCCGTTTTTGATACTGCTTTTCATCAAACAATGCCAATTGAAGCATATAAATATGCCATTCCAAATGAGTTTTTAGAAGAAAAAAACATTCGTAGATATGGCTTTCACGGTACTAGCCATAAATATGTTTCAGAACAAGCTAGAATTTACTTAGGAGAAGAGAATAGCAAAAAAATAATCACGATACATATTGGTGGCGGTTGCAGTATGACTGCTATTAAAGATGGTAAGAGTATCAATACGTCCTTAGGGTTTGGACCTGTTTCAGGTTTAATTATGGGTAGTAGAAGTGGAGATATTGACCAATCAATTATTTTTCATTTGGTAAATAACTTGGGTTATGAATTAAATGAAGTGAATAAAATGCTACAAGCTGAAAGTGGGATGGTGGGGTTAACTGATGGTTTATCCGATTATAGAGATATTGAAGCTGAAGCTGATAAAGGAGATGAGAAATGTCAGTTGGCTTTAAAAATGAGTGCTTACCGAATTAAACAATATTTAGGGAATTATATTGCTATTTTAAATGGTGTAGATGCGATTGTATTTACAGCGGGCGTAGGAGAAAATTCAATTGTTTTACGCAAGTTGGTTTGTGAAGATTTAGATTTCTTCGGAATTGAAATTGATGTAGAAAAAAATGATGTTAAAGCACGCGAACTTGTTGAAATTCAAAGTGAAAAGTCAAAAGTAAAATTATTAATTATTCCTACCGATGAGGAAGTAGAAATAGCGAAGCAATCTTACGAATTAATAGGATAACTATTTTGTATAAAATATGAATGTAAAAACGCTAAAATTAATTTTAGCGTTTTTTTTGTGTGAAAAGCGTGTCTTTTAAGTATCGAAAGAAAGACCAAAAATCAAAAATTAACGATAAATTTGTATTCTATATTAATATGTAATCAAATCAATTATGTACAAGCAATTATTTAAATTTTTAATACTATTTATTTCCGTGGCAGTATCAGCACAAAATGTTATGACACCAGAAGTATTGGTGCAGTTAGGTAAAGTATCTGGTAATGGAATTACCAAAGATGGAAATAATGTTATTTTTTCGGTTTCCAAATATTCCTTAGCATTAAATAAAAAGGAAAGTAAAACCTTTATTGTTCCTATTGAAGGAGGAGCGGTCAAAGAAATAAAAGACTTTAAACAGTTATTAATAGACAATTCAATTTCGCCTGATGGAAAATATTCCTTTTATGCTGAAGATGTAAAAATGCAAAAAGTAACTGGAAAAGATTTTTACAATGATGTTGAAGGTTCAGATGTGAAAATTTATGATGCCTTAAATTATCGCCATTGGGATACATGGGAAGATGGTTCATTTAGCCATGTATTTTATAAATCCGCTTCAAATAAAAATTTCAAACCTATAGATATTTTAGCTGATGAACCTTTTTATTGTCCACAAAAACCTTTTGGAGGGTCAGAAGATTATGTATGGAGTCCAGATAGTAAAAGTATTTTGTATGTTACAAAAAAGTTAAGCGGAACTGCTTATGCTTTAAGTACAAATACAGGTATTTATCAATACAATTTGGCTACCAAAGAAACTGCCAATTTAACCGCATATAATAAAGGGTACGATACCAATCCTGCTTTTTCTTCAAAAGGGCAATTGGCATTTTTACAAATGAAGCGTGATGGATATGAAGCTGATAAAAATGATGTAATTGTTGAAATAGCTGGTGAACATGTTAATTTAACGGAGCATTGGGACGGAACCGTAAATAGTTTTAGTTGGGATAATAAAGGCGATAAAATATATTTTGTAGCACCAGTTGATGGAACCGTTCAATTGTTCGAAATTGAAGTTTCTTCAAAAACCAAAGAGCCAAAACAAATTACGGAAGGTCAGTTTGATGTAAGTGGAATCGTTGGGCATTCTAAAAATAACATGGTTGTTAGTAGAAGAGATATGAACCATGCTTCTGAGTTGTACACTGTGAATCTTAAAAATGGTGATATGAAGCAGTTGACGAAAGTTAACAACGCTGTTTATGATAATTTAGACCTTGGAAAAGTTGAAAAACGAATGGTTACTACAACTGATGGAAAAGAAATGTTATCATGGGTTGTTTATCCTCCAAATTTTGATGCTTCAAAAAAATACCCAACACTTTTATATTGTCAAGGTGGTCCACAAGGTGCTTTGAGTCAGTTTTATTCATTTAGATGGAATTTTCAAATTATGGCTGCTAATGGTTATATTATTATTGCACCAAATAGAAGAGGAATGCCTGGTCATGGTGTCGCATGGAATGAGCAAATTAGTAAAGATTATGGTGGGCAAAATATAGCAGATTATTTGGCTGCAATTGATGATATTTCAAAAGAGAACTATGTTGATACAGAAAGATTAGGTGCTATTGGTGCGAGTTATGGTGGTTTTTCAGTGTTTTATTTGGCAGCAGTTCATAACAACAGGTTTAAATCTTTTATTGCTCATGATGGTATGTTTAATTTGAGAAGCATGTACGGAACTACTGAAGAATTATTTTTTGTGAATTGGGATTTAGGAGGTCCATATTGGGATACTTCAAATGCAGCTGCTCAAAAAACATTTGAGGAATTTAATCCAGCTAACAAAGTTTCACAATGGAATACACCAATTTTGATTATTCAAGGAGGTAAAGATTATAGAGTGCCAATTGGACAAGGGTTAGAAGCCTTCCAGGCAGCTCAGTTACAAGGCGTAAAAAGTAGATTGATGTATTTTCCAGAAGAGAATCACTGGGTGTTAAATCCGAAAAACAGTATTGTTTGGCAACGTGAATTTTTTAAATGGTTAAAAGAAACCTTATAATAAAAAAGCCCTTATGAAATTTTCATAAGGGCTTTTTTAAAGGATTGAATTGGACTAATACAATTCTTTGTAATATTGATCAGCCATTCTATGACTTGAAAATTCAGGCAGTACATCGTCAATACCATTCCAAACTATTTCTTGCCATTTTTTTGGAGCATCGTAATAAGTAGGTAATACTTCGTTTTCTAAAATATCGAATAAATTGGCACAATCTTTTTCATCTTGTTCCCAAACAGGTGATTTATAATCTAGTTCAGGTAATACAAAACAGTTTTCACCGTTTTTCTGAAATTCAGGAATCCATCCATCATTTATTGATACATTAACAGAACCATTCATAGCTGCAGTCATACCACTTGTTCCAGAAGCTTCACGGGTGATTCTTGGTGTATTTAACCAAACATCAGATCCACATTTTAATTTTTTAGATAAATCCATTTCATAACCGATTAAAACCGCTAAGTTTTTCGATTTTTTTGAAAAATTGATCAAATGGTTGAATGTTTCAATTGCATGATAATCTTTTGGATATGGTTTTCCAGCCCATATAATTTGGATAGGATATTTGGAGTTTGAAATTAATTTTTCGAAACGTTCTAAATCATATAACAACATGTCTGCTCTTTTATAACCAGCAAAACGTCTCGCCCAAACAACTGTCAATACATTTGGGTCAAAAATTTTCTTAGTTTGGTTTAAAACCACATCAAACAGCTCACTTTTAAGCGCAGATTTTCTTGCCATATAAGCTTTTACATTTTTCTTTTTCCAAGCCTTTTTAATATCGTTGTCTTGCCAAAAAGTTTGATTTTGCGCATTTGTAATAGGAATAATTTCAGAGACACCATCAAAATCTTTCCACATGTCATTTGAAACTACAGCATGAAGTTTAGATACAGCATTTGATTTATTTGCCATACGCAATGCAGAAACGGTATAATTAATCATTCCATCATTTACCATTTCTTTTCTTAATTCTTCTTCTGAAAGTGTTCTTCCAAAGAAACCACAACGATTTAAATGACGACCATCTCTTTCTTCATTTCCAGCTTTCTCAGGTGTATGTGTGGTAAATGCCATTTGTTGTTTGGTAACCCCTTGGTCACGTAAATAATAAAACGCAGGTAAAGCGTGCCCTTCATTTAAATGGTATCTATCTGCGCCGCCTAATGCTTCAACAACTTTTGCGCCACCAACACCTAATATAATGCTTTGTGATACACGTGTTAATTCATTAGAATCGTATAAATGATTGGTGATAGTTCTTGATAAATGATCGTTGCCTTCAACATCTGTACTTAATAAATACATTGGTACACAACCAAATATTTCAGGTTTTAAAACATAAGCACGCACTTTTACACCTGGATTGTCATGTAAAGGAACTTCAACTTCAATTCCTGTATCTTCCAAGAAGTTATATGTTTTTTCAACAAAATCAGTTCGTAAAGTTTGATCTTCATTTCTGGCTTGGTCATAATATCCATATTTCCAAAGCATCCCAATTCCAATCATGTTTTGTTTAAGTTCAAATGCTGAACGCATATGAGACCCGGCTAAAAAACCAAGACCTCCTGAATAAATTTTTAGGGCTTGATGTATTCCAAATTCCATGCTGAAGTAAGCTGTTTTTTTATCGTATTCTTTGGCTATTTTATAAGGGTGATGCCATTTGTTATATTCGCTTATCATTTTATCAAATTGTTTTAAAAATAGAGTGCTAAAATAACCTATTTAAAGAGATATTTTCTGTGCTATTTTAACAATATTGAGCATTTATTTTAGGTGATTTGTCGAGTTTTGCACATTATCTTAAATGAAGTAAATGGATGCTCTCATTTGAAAAAATTTCAGCGATGGCCAAATCATAAGCTTTGACACTTTTTGCCTTTTTTATTTTTTTGAATGTTTTGTGAGGGTTGGAAAATTTAGTCGAAAAATACTCCCAAAAACTTGTCATTTTTAATAATAAATGATGCTGCCCAGAAAGAGCTTCAGCATATGCACTATAAATTTCAGAATGAAAATTTCTAAAAATTTCAATTTTATTTGATGGATATGATTCCGAATTACTTTTAATCATACTTGGTAAAAAAGGATCAGCGATTAAGCCTCTTCCAATCATCCAATGGTCAATTGTTGGAAATCGTTGTTGCATTTCATTAAATTTAGCAACAGAAGTAATATCTCCATTATAATATAATTTATGGTTGGTATTTTCCAAGCAGCGTTGAAAAGCATCTAAATCTACACCGCCTTTATATAGTTGTTTACCAATACGTGCGTGGATGGCTATATTTTTTAATGGGAATTTTTCTAAAATAGGTAACACATTTAATATTTCAGTATTGTTTTCATACCCCATTCGCATTTTCATTGACACAATAATATCTGATTTCTCATAAACTTCATGAAGAATACTTTCAATTTTTGCAAAATCACAAATAAGCCCTGAGCCCATCCCGCGTTTTGTAACCATTGGATAAGGACAACCTAAATTCCAGTTTAATTCTTTATACCCCAATTGTTTTACATAATTGGCTACAAATAAAAACTCATTGGCATCATTTGTAATTATTTGAGGTATCACTTCCAAATCTTGATTGTTTTCAGGAAGCAAGTCACGTTCATAAGCTTTTTTTATCTCTAACTTTCCATTTAATTTAATGTATGGGGCATAAAAAGTATCAATGCCTCCAAAGTGTTTATTAAAAGCATTTCGAAATTTAAAATCTGTAAATCCTTGTAAAGGGGAAGATAATAATGTATGATTCATGTTATTTATATAATTGCGCAAAGATACACTACTTTAAATGGAATTGTTATTCCTAGTTTTTAATGAAAAATAGGAGCGTTTTGGGCTATTTTTAAAAATGAATAAAAACTTTAAGTTTTGTAAGTCATAAAACATTCTTTACATTTACTTTTATATTGAAAGAGATAATAATTAATTTAAAAATATAACATTATGGCAAAAAGTCAAGACGCAAAGAAAAACGTAAAAAAGGAACCGGCAAAAACTGCTAAAGAAAAAAGAGCGGCAAAAAGAGAAAAGAAAGCGAAGTAAATTATGTTTTTTTTCTTTATCAATTTAATTGATAGATGGTGTTAAGAGTATATAAGATTGTTGTTTTGAAATGATTTTCAGTCAGCAAAAAATACGATTAGCACTTTTTTTATGAAAAATACTTTGTGAATTATATTGTTGTATTCATTTCAATTTCATTCATTGAAAAGATACTTTTGCATTTTAAAACCAACCATGTCTAAATCAAATAGATTTTCTTTTATCAACCCAAATAAATTTCCGTTTTTTTATGGTTATATGGTTCTTTTTATTGGAACTATAGGCGTTTTTGCGAGTGTCCCTGGTCAAACTGTTGGGGTTTCTGTTTTTACAGATCCTTTAAAAGATGCGCTGGGATTGACTAGGAATCAGTTTAGCAATGCCTATATGATTGGGACATTTATAAGTGCATTTTTTGTTGGAAAAGCAGGGATTTTATTCGATAAGTTTGGAGCACGTTATGTCGCTTTTTTCGCCACTATCATTTTAGGAATTTCTTTATTGTTATGTTCGGTTTCGGTTCAAATAAGTGAAACTATTCAATATTATTTAAATATTACTTCTTGGATTATTCCTTTTATGGTTATTACAATGCTGTTTTTTTTAATGCGATTAAGCGGACAAGGAATATTAACAATGGCTTCTCGAAATATGATTATGATGTGGTTCAATACCAGTAGAGGAAAGGTAAACGCTATTAGTAGTATTGCCATTTCACTTGGTTTTTCAAGTTCCCCCATATTATTAAACAGCCTTATTGAAAACAATGGTTGGGAATTGAGTTGGCAATTAATTGCGTGTTGTCTGTTTATTTTTAGTTTTTTTATATTACAATTGTATCGAAATAAACCTGAAGATTTCAATTTGATTCCTGATGGTGCCGCAATAAATACCGAAAAAAAAGAGGAGACAAGAATCGAATATAATTTAACCTTAAAAGAAGCAAAAAAAACGAGAGCATTCTGGATGTTTGGTTTGGTATTGGCATTTAATAGCTTTTTTATAACTGGTTTTACATTTCATGTAATTTCTATTTTTTCAAGTCAAGATTATTCAAAAGCACAAGCAATTGCCATCTTTTTACCAATATCAATTATTGCAGTGACAGTATCAACCATTGGTAATATTTTAAGCGATTATTTTCAACACAAAATTTATTTATTTATCATGCTTTTTAGCGCTGTAATTGCTTCATTAGGACTCATATTTTTAAATTCAGCCTTTGGGGTTTATCTATTAATAGGGGGGTTAGGAACGTTGGGTGGTTTATTTGGTATTATCAATGCAGTGACATGGCCGCGCTATTATGGCAGAAAATACTTAGGTGCCATTTCTGGTAAAATAATGAGTTTTTTAGTATTTGCAAGCGCTGTAGCACCTAGCTTATTTAGTTATAGTTATACAACCTTTGGCTCGTATAGTTATATTGGATATGTCAATTTAGTTTTTTTAACTTTTCTAATTATTGGTTCCTTTAAAGTTGAAAAACCTCATAAGAGTTAATTTTTTTCATAAATATTTAGCATAAAACAATTTTATGGCTATCGCTTAAAAAGGGACTATCTTTGCCGAAATTAATTTTATGTCAAAACAATTTTCCGATTTAGGAATTATAGCACCTCTTCAAAAAAGTTTAGTCGATTTACAAATCACCATTCCTACCGAAATTCAAGAAAAATCAATTCCAGTTTTAATAAATAAACAAGATGATTTTGTAGGCTTGGCAAAAACAGGTACTGGTAAAACAGCTGCTTTTGGTCTCCCTTTATTACAATTAATAAATGTTGAAGAATCAACCATACAGGCTGTAATTATAGCACCGACAAGAGAATTGGGGCAACAGATTTATAATAATTTAATTTCTTTCACTACCTATTTACCGGCTATTTCAATAGCCTCTATTTGTGGTGGAATACCTATAAAACCTCAAATTGAACGGTTAAAGAGCGATACGCATATAATTGTAGCAACACCAGGGCGTTTGATTGATTTAATTAAACGAAATGCCATCAGTATTAAAAATGCAAATTATTTAGTATTGGATGAAGCTGATGAAATGGTGACATCTCTTAAAGAAGGTTTGGATGAAATTATTAAGGCGCTTCCAAAAGCAAGAAGAACTTTTTTGTTTACCGCAACAATGCCTGGAACTATAAAGCAATTGATTCAGAATTATATGTCTAAGCACGTAATTCAGGTGAGTGCTAATATGGAAACAGTTGGTAATGAAAAAATTGACCATCAATATGTGGTTGTTGAACCCATTGAGAAATTAGACGTTTTAATGCATTTTTTAAATTCAAAAGAAGGAGAGCGGGGTATTATTTTTTGTAAAACAAAGGCAGCAGTCAATAAATTAGCAAAAAACTTAGCTATTAATAAATTTTCATCAGGTGCGTTGCACGGAAGTTTAACCCAGCCCATTCGAGATCGTATCATGGAGCAATTTAGAGCAGGTTATATCAATATTTTGGTTGCTACAGATCTTGCTGCAAGGGGAATCGATGTGAAAGAAATATCATATGTGGTGAATTACCACTTACCAGATGTACCGGAAACTTATGTGCATAGAAGCGGTAGAACTGCAAGAGCAGGTGCAAACGGACTTTCGTTGACAGTATTACAACAAGAAGAAGTTAAAGATTTGGCTGAATTTGAAGCGGTCTTAGGAATTCCTTTCTCGGAATTTAAAAAAGCAGATGCTAAAAGTATTGAAGAAAATAATGCTTTATTGTGGGCTAAAAAAATATTTAAAACAAAACCCAATCATTCAATTCCCCAGGATTTTAAAAATAAAATAAGTACTGTATTTCACCATTTGACCAAAGAAGAATTAATTGAGAAAGTTTTAGCAAATTATTTGGCTCAAAATAGCAATGCAACAACAAAACCAGCAGTAATTAAAAAGAAAAAAAACTAATTTATTAAGATGGCAAATACAATAAAAGAGCAACAAGAGATTCTTGATAAATTAAACATAGCACAATTAAATGCAATGCAGGAGGAATCAATTCCAGTAATTGAAACAACTAAAAATACGGTATTACTTTCTCCAACCGGAACAGGAAAAACCTTGGCGTTTTTATTACCTATAATTGGTAGTTTAGATCCTGAAAGTAGTGAAGTACAAGCCTTAATTTTGGTTCCTTCAAGAGAATTGGCTATTCAAATAGAGCAGGTTATTAGAAGTATGGGTTCAGGTTATAAGGTGAACGCTGTTTATGGTGGACGCTCTATGGCGAAGGATAAAATTGAATTGAAACACATACCAGCAATATTAATTGGAACGCCTGGTAGAATTTCAGATCATTTTGAAAATGAACGTTTTTCGAAAGATTATATAAAAACTTTGGTATTAGATGAATTTGATAAATGTTTAGAAGTTGGTTTTGAAAATGAAATGAAAAATATTGTCAGTTTTATGCCAAGTATCAACAAGCGTATATTAACTTCTGCAACTAAAGGGGTTCAAATTCCAAGTTTTGTAAGACTTGACAAGCCTGTGATATTAAATTATTTAGCTGACAAGGTACCTTCAGAATTAACCGTTAAAACCGTTATTTCTCCTTCGAAAAATAAGTTAAGCACGCTTTTACAATTGTTTAAACATGTTGGAAATGAGCCTGGTATTGTTTTTTGCAATCTAAAAGATAGCATTGAGGATGTTAGTGCCTTTTTAGAAAAAAACAACATTCGTTTTGGTTGCTTTCACGGAGGTATGGATCAAAAAGACCGTGAACGTTCTTTAATTAAATTTAGAAATGGAACAAATCAAGTAATTGTAGCGACAGATGTAGCAGCGAGAGGTCTTGATATTCCAGAGGTAAAATATATTGTACACTATGAGTTACCAGTGCATAGTGATGATTTTACACATAGAAATGGAAGAACGGCCAGAATTGCAGCAAAAGGAACTGCTTATGTGCTGAAATGGGAGAAGGAAAATCTACCTGATTTTATTATAAACCCTTCACCAGAAAACATCAATAGTAAAGCTGAATATGTAGCGCCATATTGGGAAACATTATTTATCTCAGGAGGAAGAAAAGATAAAATTTCAAAAGGAGATATTGCGGGTTTATTTATCAAACAAGGAAATCTTTCAAAAGAACAATTGGGCGTTATAGAATTAAAACAAGATTGCACTTT
>JADWMI010000211.1:0-2489 GCA_015767395.1 Bacteroidota bacterium
GAATTGCGTTTAGAAGATGGAATTCCATTAAAACAAGCCGTTATTGAAGCAGGAGCTGTTAGAACCACACCTATTTTATTAACTGCTGGAACGGTGGTTATTGGAGCATTTGTAATTCTATTCGATCCAATTTTTCAAGGATTGGCCATTTCTTTAATGGGAGGAACAATCACAGCAACTGTACTTACCTTATTGGTGGTGCCGTTGGTTTATTATATGACCGAAAAACACAAACATAAAAATTAACTATTGAATGATATTATTATAAAAAATGAAAATCCGTCAACCTGAATTTATTTCAGAATCCCATCTTGTTGATTTCAGAATATGGTGAGAACCTATGCTTCGACTCCGCTCAGCAACCGGTTATTGAGCAGAGTCGAAATACAGGTTGACGTAATTTAAAATTATAAGGTATAATTCATAAAAATATCTAGCATGAAATTATTAATGATAACAAGTGTAAAAGAGTTTGAAAAAGATGTTTGCAAACTCTTTAAAGCATCAAAAATTGAAGTGTATAGTACCTTGGATGTCCAAGGAAATAAACTTCAAAAACCAACTAATATTCAGGACAATTGGTTCTCTGCGCAAAGAGACACCTTAGATTCAAAACTATTTTTCACTTTTACTTCTGAAGAATTAATTGATGAAATGTTAAAAGAAGTTGAATCTTATAATAAAGAAAAGGCTTCAAACAACCCAGTGAAAGCAATTGTAATGAATATTGAAAAACACGTATAATTAAAAACTACTAAAAATGAAAAATAGATTATTAAACATAATACCAGGAACTTTTATATTAATTAGCTTGGCTTTGGCTTTAAAAGTAGATATGAATTGGTTGTGGTTTACCGCTTTTGTTGGGGCAAATTTATTCCAACGTGGATTTACAAACTGGTGCTTATTAGGAACTATTTTAGGAAAATTAGGTGTAAAAGATTAATTTCTTGTAATTTCGCAAAAAAATTAACTTACAATTAGACATTTTCTAAAACATATTATATCAAGTGTATTAATTATAACTGTACTGCTTCCTTTTGCAGTACAGTTTTTACACGATTTTGAGCATCATGAACATGTTTGTAATGAAAATGCTATTCATATTGACAGCCATGAACTAGACTGTTCTGTATTTCATTTTAAAATAAATCAAGATACTGTTGATTTTGCTTCTGAAGAAATTCTTTCAGACAACAACATTTCAAAAAATAATACTTTCACTATTGAAGAACGAAAATCCTCCGTTAATCTTCAATACAAATCTTCACGTGCTCCACCATTTTTATTGCTTTAATTATCTTTTACAATTTAATAATTAACAATAAAAAACATACTTATGAAATTATACATAACGCTGTTATTAATGGCTGTTTCATATTTTTCAATTGCACAACAAAAAATATCAGGGACTATTAAAAGCATTCACAACAAACCACTTTACGGGGTTGAAGTATTTGTTGAAGAACTTCAAAAAGGAACTTCAAGCAATGAAAATGGATATTACGAATTAACAAATTTACCTAACAATACCATCATTATTACCTTTAAATACTTAGGGTATAAAACTCAAATAAAAACATTAACACTTCAAAAAGAAGACCTTATTTTAAACATTGTTTTAGAAGATGCTGTTTTTCATATGGATGAAATTATCATTTCAACACCATTTAACAGGTTACAGTCTGAAAACGTAATGAAAGTTGACAAAGCAACCGTTCAGCAATTAAAAACAAAAGGTGCTGCTACTTTAATTGAAGGCGTTTCTTCAATTCCTGGAGTATCCCAAGTCTCCACTGGATTGGGGATTGGCAAACCTGTAATTAGAGGTTTAAGAGGGAACCGTGTATTGGTGTATTCACAAGGAATACGAATGGAAAACCAACAATTTGGAGATGAACATGGATTGGGAATTGACGAGGCCAGTGTTGAAAGCGTAGAAGTAATAAAAGGGCCTGCTTCCCTATTATATGGTTCTGATGCGTTGGGAGGCGTTTTATATTTTAATCCAGTGAAATTTGCAGATGAAAATACATTTAATATTTATGCAAATCAGACTTATTTTTCAAATACAAATGGAAGCGGCACCTCAATAGGTGTAAAACAATCTTATAATGCTTGGAAATTTTTAGCCAATGGTGCTTATAATGCACACAGCGATTATCAAATTCCAGATAAAAATAGGGTTACAAATACACGTTTTAACGAAAGTATTTTTAACGCAGCCATTGGATTTAATAGTGAACATGTTTCAAGTACAGCTCGTTTTAATTTCAACCATTCAAAATTGGGTGTTCCTGAAGAAATAGGACTACAAAGCAAGTCTAAAACACCACTGCTTCCTTATCAGGACTTGACAAATAAGATGGTGAGTTTAAATACTATTTTCTTTTTAAACAATTCAAAAATTTCAACGGTTTTTGGCTATACAAATAACGATAGAAAAGAATTTGAAGAACATCATGAAGAAGATGAACATGAGGAAGAAG
>JADWMI010000211.1:2589-4690 GCA_015767395.1 Bacteroidota bacterium
AAGATGAAATGCTACATCCTTCTCTACATTTAAAATTAAACACGTTTAGCTACGATGCAAAATGGCATTTACCAAAAATGCAACATTTTGAAGGTATTGTTGGTGTACAAGGTTTGTACCAGGAAAACTCGAATTTTGGAGAAGAAATTTTAATTCCGAACGCCATCACAAATGACTTTGGTGTATTGTTTGCCGGAACTTATGACTTTAAAAATGATAATAGCTTACAAGCGGGTCTGCGATTTGATATTCGAGATTTAAAAACAGAAGAGCATTTAATTATTCATGAAGATGAAATTCATACGTTTGATGCGCTGAATAAAAATTATCAAAACTTCTCGGCATCTTTAGGATATAAAACCACCTTATTTAAAGTAATTACAAGTCGTTTTAATTCCGCTACAGGATTTAAAGCGCCCAACTTAGCTGAGTTAACATCAAATGGGGTACATCACGGATCTAACCGTTTTGAAATTGGAAATCCTAATTTAACAAGTGAGCGTAACGTTCAACTTGATATTGCATTAGAATACGACAGCAAGCATTTTGAAATATTTGCAAACGGATTTTACAATTATATAAACGACTATATTTTTATCAATCCAACCGGTGAATACGAAGATGGTTATGCCGTCTATAAATATACACAAGAGAATGCGGCATTATATGGTGGTGAATTTGGTTTTCACCTCCACCCGCACCCATTGGATTGGTTGCACTTACAAAGTAGTTTTGAAACAGTTGTTGGAAAACAAGACAATGGCAATTATTTACCTTTAATTCCTGCAAATAAATTTGTGAATACTGTTAGAACAGAGTTTAATGTGAAGGATTGGTTGCAAAAAGGTTTTGCTGCGGTTACCCTGGAAAGTAATTTGAATCAAAACAACGTAAGTGGATTTGAAATGGCCTCAGAAGGTTATAGTCTATTAAATTTTGGTGCAGGCGCAACTTTTGCAGTTTCAAAAATAAATTTTGATGTGAGTTTAAACCTCAACAATGCTTTGAATAAAAGCTATGTATCACATTTATCTCGTTTAAAAATTGATGGCATTCCAAATATTGGCCGCAATTTTATAGCCAGTGTAAAATTTAAGCTATAGCTATTTAGAATTAATATAAATTTTAGTATTCTGAAACAATCTATGCATCCTGCTTAGATTGTTTCATTTATATGGGGTATTTTTATGCGTTTTAATAAATAAACCCTATATATGTCAAATTTAAAAAACGATGAATCAATCGATTTATCAAATCCTGGAAAACGCTTGGTTGTTGGGATTCAATTTTTATTTGTAGCCTTTGGCGCTACTGTTTTAGTTCCACTCTTAATTGATATTGACCCCGCAGTTGCCCTATTTACTGCTGGTTTTGGAACCCTAATTTTTCACATTATTACCAAAGGAAAAGTTCCTGTATTTTTAGGAAGTAGTTTTGCTTTTATTGCGCCCATTATTGCCGCTACAAAATTATATGGTTATGCCGGTACATTAGGTGGTATTATTGCTGTTGGTATTGTATACGGTATTGTTTCCGCAGTTATCAAATTATGGGGTTTAAATTTTATTAAAAAAATATTTCCTTCAGTGGTTGTAGGCCCTGTAATTATGATTATTGGTTTATCGCTAGCCTCAGTTGGTGTAGATATGGCTAAAACAAATTGGATGATTGCACTTGTTGTTTTAATTACAGCGATTGTAATTGTAACATTTGCAAAAGGATTGCTTAAACTGATTCCTATTTTTATCGCTATTATTGTTGGGTATATCATTTCAATTTTTGTTGGTTTGGTTGATTTTTCATCGGTCAATGAAGCGGCCTGGTTTGCATTGCCAAAATTTACGACTCCAGAATTTAATTGGGCAGCCATACTGTATATGATTCCTGTTGCTGTAGCGCCTATTATTGAACATATTGGTGATATGTATGCCATTGGAGGGGTTGCTGAAAAAGAATTTGTTAAAGACCCTGGATTGCATAGAACAATTCTTGGTGATGGTATTGCGACTGCCTTTGCGGGTGCTTTAGGTGGCCCGCCAAACACCACTTATTCTGAAGTTACTGGAGCTGTTGCATTGACTAAAATTGCAGATCCAAGAAT
>JADWMI010000054.1:0-1136 GCA_015767395.1 Bacteroidota bacterium
TCATTTGCAAATGCAAATAACAACAAAGCTTTTGCTTCTTCCTTAGGAATCCCTCTTGATTGCATATAAAATAAAGCGCTTTCATCTAATTGACCAATGGTACAACCGTGCGAACATTTTACATCATCGGCAAAAATTTCTAACTGTGGTTTTGCATTTATGGTAGCGCCGTTATCAATTAAAATGCTGTTGTTTTGTTGAAATGCATTGGTTTTTTGCGCTGCTTGCTGCACTTTTACTTTTCCGTTAAAAACACCTGTAGACTTTTCGGCATAAATACCTTTATAAAGTTCATGGCTTTCACAATTTGGAAATTTATGATTTACCAAAGTATGATTGTCAACATGTTGTTTTCCATTTAAAATGGAAATTCCATTTAAGTTTGAATTAATATGTTCGCCTTCTTGGTAAAATTCGAGGTTGTTTCTTGTAATGTTTCCACCAAAAGAAAAAGTATTAACAGAAGCAACACTTTGCGTTTTTTGAGAAACAAAAGTACTGTCTATTAACGAAGAATTGTCTGTGTCGTTTTGAATTTTATAGAAATCTACAATGGCTCTTTTATGCACAAAAATTTCAGTTACCGAATTGGTAAATGTTGTATTTTTAGATAAATTTTGATGACGTTCAATAATTTGAACATGTGAATTTTCTCCAACTACCACCAAATTTCTAGGCTGTAATAAAATTTCTTTTTCACTACCTGTTGAAAAATGAACGATTTGAATTGGCTTCGCAACAATGGTATTTTTCGGAATGTTAATAAAAGCACCTTCTACAGCAAATGCCGTATTTAATTCAGCTAAACTATTGTTGTTCTTGGCAATGGTATTAAAATAATTGTCAACAATCATTTTATATTTTGGGCGCGTTAACGCTGAAGAAAGCACACAAACGTCACAATCATCATGGGTTGTACTCGATAAAAATGAACTAAAAACACCATCAATAAAAATTAAAGTGTACGATTCAATATCATTAATTAAATACTGCTTTATATTTTTAAACTCAACTGCTTTTTCATTTGAAGGAAACAAACTGAAATCATGTTTAAGTAAAGGTCTTAAACTTGTATATTTCCATTCTTCATCCTTTTTTGAAGGAAATCCTTCTTTCTCAAAATTTTGAATAGCTTG
>JADWMI010000054.1:1236-9993 GCA_015767395.1 Bacteroidota bacterium
GGTTCTAGCATTGCCATTTGAAAAATTTCGTTACGTTTTTTCTCACCACCTGAGAAACCTTCATTTAAAGAACGCGATAAAAATTTACGATCTATCTCTAATAAATCAGCTTTTTCACGAATTAACTTCAGCATCTCTTTAGCTGGCAATTCTTCTTGTCCAGTTGCTTTGCGAGTTTCGTTAATGGCCGTTTTAATGAAATTTGTAACCGTAACTCCAGGGATTTCAACAGGATATTGGAACGATAAAAAGATACCTTTATGGGCTCTTTCTTCAGGCGCTAATTCTTCTAAGTCCTCACCATTTAAAATTACAGAACCTTCCGTAACTTCATATTCTTCTTTTCCTGCAATAACAGCTGAAAGGGTACTTTTACCAGAACCATTAGGTCCCATAATAGCATGAACTTCTCCTGCTTTAATTTCAAGATTTATTCCTTTTAGAATCTCTTTGTCGTTGATACTTGCGTGTAAATTTTTTACTTGTAACATCGTTGTAGTTTTATATAAAATCTAATTTTATGGTGTCTTTTTTCTCGAATTGATCGGCGTTAAAATGTTGATTTCCGATGTAATCCATTCCTAAATATGCTGCTGATTTTTGAAAAGGTAAGTAAAATGTTGGATCTATTTCATTGTCGTGAGAGTTAGAAATAGCAAACATTTTTTTACCTCTTAATTTTCTTCCTGTTTCTTTTTCGATTCTAATTAAATCTGAAAAACGGTCAAAAAACACTTTCATAATGCCACTCATACTATACCAATAAACTGGCGTTGCAAAAATTAAAGTGTCGTATTTTTCAATTATGTTTTTAATAAGAGGAATAAAATCATCGTCCTTATTTTTGCTTTCGTAATCGTAATAAGAAATATTGTGTTCGCCTAAATTGACAATATCAAAATCAAATTGCTCAGCAATGCCTGCTACAATTTTAGTAGTATTCCCATTAGAACGAGAAGAGCCAACTATGATAACTTTTTTATTTTCCATTACTAACCAACACTACCTTCTAAACTAATTTCTAATAATTTCTGAGCTTCAACAGCAAATTCCATTGGTAATTTATTTAGTACTTCTTTACCAAATCCATTTACAATTAAAGCAATCGCTTTTTCGGTATTTATACCGCGTTGATTGCAATAAAATAATTGGTCTTCACCAATTTTGCTAGTTGTTGCTTCGTGCTCAATTTGAGCCGTTTTGTTTTTAGCTTCAATATATGGGAACGTATGTGCGCCACATAGATCTCCCATTAACAAAGAATCACATTGTGAAAAGTTACGGGCATTATTTGCTCTCGTTCCAATTTGCACCAAACCTCGATAAGAGTTTTGAGAATGACCTGCTGAAATTCCTTTTGAAATAATAGTACTTTTTGTATTGTTACCCAAGTGAATCATTTTAGTACCGGTATCAGCTTGTTGATAATTGTTTGTCACGGCAATAGAATAAAATTCTCCAACCGAATTATCACCTTTTAATATACAACTAGGATATTTCCAAGTAATAGCACTTCCAGTTTCAACTTGTGTCCAAGAAATTTTCGCATTCTTTTCACACAAACCACGTTTGGTTACAAAATTATAAACACCACCTTTTCCGTCTTTGTCTCCTGGGAACCAGTTTTGTACGGTTGAGTATTTTATTTCGGCGTCGTCTAATGCAATCAACTCCACAACTGCTGCGTGTAACTGATTTTCATCACGAGCAGGAGCAGTACAACCTTCTAAATAACTAACATAACTTCCTTGGTCAGCAATTACCAATGTGCGTTCAAATTGACCTGTTCCACCTTCGTTTATTCTAAAATATGTCGAAAGTTCCATTGGGCAAGTAACACCCTTTGGAATGTAGCAAAACGAACCATCAGAAAACACAGCTGAATTTAATGCCGCATAAAAATTATCTTTAGTTGGAACAATAGTGCCTAAATATTTTTTCACCAATTCAGGATGTTCTTGAATGGCTTCAGAAATAGGCATAAAAATGATACCTCTTTCATTCAATGTCTTTTTAAAAGTTGTTGCTACAGAAACGGAATCGATAACAATATCAACAGCAACATTCGATAATCTTTTTTGTTCGTCAATTGAAATCCCTAGTTTCTCAAAAGTTTTTAATAGTTCTGGATCAACTTCATCCAAACTATCTAATTTTTTCTTTTGAATGGGTGCTGAATAATAGCTGATATCCTGAAATTTTGGTTTTTCATAATGAACATTGGCCCATTCAGGTTCGGTCATTTCTTTCCAAACTTTGAAAGCTTCCAATCGCCATTCTGTCATCCATTCCGGTTCGTTTTTCTTTTTAGAAATAGCAATAACTACGTCTTCATTTAAACCCACTGGAAATTTATCAGCTTCAATATCAGTATAAAAACCGTATTCGTACTCTTTAGTTTCGAGTTCTTTTTTTAAATCGTCTTCTGTAAATTTACTCATTATAAGTTTTTAAAGTGAAAAACTCTCTCCACAACCACATGTGCGTTGTGCATTTGGATTGTTAAAAACAAATCCGGTTCCGTTTAGTCCACCAGAATATTCCAATGTTGTTCCTACCAAGTATAAAAAGCTTTTTTTATCGACAATAATTTTTACACCATTGTCTTCAAAAACTTTGTCATTGTCTTGGTTTTCTTTGTCGAAATTTAATTCGTAAGAAAGTCCTGAGCAACCACCACTTTTAACCCCAACCCTAACAAAATCAGCTACAGGATTAAAGCCATCATCTTTCATGAGCTCAACTACTTTCTTTTTCGCGATGTCTGATACTTTTATCATATTTTGCTTAAGTAGATTAATTCTAAATAAGTGCAAATATAGGTACAAAAAATGATTTATAATATTATTAATATGAATAAAACTGATAGTGCAATTGATGTTACCTATAATCATATATCTTTGCAAAATGATAGAAGATAAAAACCAATCACGCACAAATTTGTCTGAATTAGGTGAATTCGCATTGATAAATCACTTGACTAAGAATTTTAAAATACAACATAGTTCCTCTATAAAAGGAGTTGGTGATGATGCTGCAGTGTTAAATTTTAAAAACAATGAAGTGCTTGTTACCACTGATTTGTTGGTTGAAGGTGTGCACTTTGATTTAAGTTACATGCCTTTAAAACACTTGGGTTACAAGGCTGTAATGGTTAATTTATCGGATATATACGCCATGAATGGTATGGCCAGTCAAATTACAGTTTCAATAGCTGTTTCAAATCGTTTCACGTTGGAGGCAATTGAGGAATTATACGAAGGCATTCATTTGGCTTGTAAAAGTTATAATATTGATTTGGTTGGTGGAGATACTACATCTTCTACAACAGGTTTACTGATTAGTATTACTGCCATTGGGGAAGCTAAAAAGGAAAACATTGTTTATAGGAATACCGCCAAACAAAACGATTTATTGGTAGTTAGTGGTGATTTGGGAGCGGCCTATTTAGGTTTGCAGGTGTTAGAGCGAGAGAAGCGAGTTTTTGAGGTGAATCCAAACTCTCAGCCTGATTTAACAGATTATTCATATTTAATTGAACGACAATTAAAGCCTGAATCGAGAAAGGATATTGTTGAATTATTGAAAGAAATGGAAGTAAAACCAACTTCAATGATTGATATTTCAGACGGGCTTTCTTCTGAAATTTTGCATTTGTGTACACAGTCTAAAGTTGGGTGTGATTTGTATGAAGATAAAATCCCTTTAGATCCACAGGTAATTTCAACTTGTGAAGAATTCGATTTAAACAGTACTACAATTGCATTAAGTGGAGGTGAAGATTATGAGTTGTTATTCACAATTTCACAAGAAGATTTTCCGAAAATTAAAGCAAATCCACATTTATCAGTAATAGGTCATATTACAGATGAAAGTAATGGTGTAAATTTAGTAACCAGGGCAAATCAACAAGTTAAACTAACTGCTCAAGGATGGAATGCACTGAAAGAATAATTTATTCTTTCTTTTTTTCGAACTTTTTAATTTTACCGCTATAGTTCATAGTACTTCGGTTGCTGCTATTTATGTTTACTGTAGCACTTGTGCTTCCATTAATGGTAATTGTTATATCATAGTTTTCAGATGACTTACTTTTGGCTTTAAATTTAATGGTCCCTTTTTTCTTCTTGTCGTTAAAACTTACTTCGTAATTTTGAATTTCACCTTTAAATTCAATACCTCCTTCTGAGCCACCATATCCTGCTCCTGAATGTGCCGTTCCAAAAAATGGTAAAAAAGCGTCAGCGTTTTTAGCTTCCATTTTTATAAAAGTGGGGTTTGAAATTAAATTAATTCGTCTTCCTTTATTGGAAGTTGCCCATTCACCTTCAAAAGTATAAGATTCAGCATTAATTAAAACTTTCATAGCTTCATATTCTTTTACAGCTACTGCTTCCTTTGCCGTTTTTTTCTCTGCTTTTGTTTGTGAAATTATAGGGCTTACAAACAAAATAACCAAGGTAATTAATGTGAATATTTTTTTCATGATATGAACTTTTTAGATATTTAAATATAACAATAAATATGCCACTAATTTTGTGCGATAAAGCGAAAGAAAGGCTAATTTAATTTTCTGTCATCTAAATAATCATAAACAAGTGTAATGTTGGGTGAAATGGACATGCCGTTAGGGTTTAAACCAAGTTCTCCTTCAGGGATTTCAGTATCTAAATCAGCATAATAACTTTCCCAAAACGGTAGTGTTTTATTTGTTTCAGAATCTTTAAAAGTCATAGGACTTAATTTAAAAGGTATTAAATTGGGATTTGCCTGATGAAACATTTCATACAATAACTCTGAACAATAAAAGGTGTTGTCACCAATTTTATAAACATTATCATAGGGTAACCCTATAAGGGTTTTACCGTGTTTAATAGCTTCTTTTAGGGATGGTTTAAATTGCTCATTTAACTTTCCAACAACTACTTTTGGTTTTCCGTTTTTTAAATTTCTATTTAAAAAAGTAGTAATAGGTGTTTGTTGAACTCCAGTTGAAATTGCTTCTAAAACGGCTAATTCATTCTGTTGCTTTACAACAATTCCTACATGAGTAAAATTGAATTTTAAACTTGTTTTGGTGACTTTTTCAATAGCATTGTCAATACTGTCCTTATCTAAATCTTGAAAAAGAATATCACCTTCTTTTAATTGGTATTGTTCATTTTCACAAGAAATCATCAAAGTGATAATCAATGCAAATTTTGAAAAATGAATGAGATTATTTTTTAACCACATTGTTTTCCAAATTTTAAAAGAGCTTCAATAAGTTCATTTTTATTTTCAATATGACTCATATGCCCGTCAGGAAATTCAACTAAATGAACCTTAGTATGCCTTGTTTGGGTTATTAAGGTTGCATATTCCAAAGCAGGATCTTGTTTTCCAATAATCATTTGAATTGGAAAAGTAGCATTTTTATAAATAGAAGTGAGATTACTTCTAATTTTCATTCCTTCCAAAGCAGCAATAATTCCTTGTGA
Source organism: Bacteroidota bacterium (assembly GCA_015767395.1). The sequence continues at coordinate 6,717 of JADWMI010000054.1, forward strand.
CGAAATTTTCAAGGCTTCCTGGGTAATTTCTTTTATTTCAGAAGTGAAAATTGATCTGTTTTCTTCTGAAAACAACATGGGAATGGCAATTCTAACAAATGTTTTGTGGTTTTGTTTAACAGCAGCAATGGCTCTGTCCCTATTTATTTTTTTCTCTTCTGTATCAGGTAAAGCAGTAGAATTCATTAAGCACAATCCCTTTATACTTTTAGGAAATAATTGTGAAAAAGATAAAGCTACATAACCTCCCATACTATGACCGATAAGTATGTATTTTTTTAGGTTTAAATGGTCTAAAACGGCTTTTACCATTTCAGCTTGGTTTTCCATTGAATGAATATAACCATGATTTTCAGTGGCTCCATGTCCAAGTAAATCAATACAAATTACCTTGAATTTTTTTGAAAGTTGGGTGGAAATTGAATTCCACATAGTGATATTCTCTAAAAAACCATGTAGTAAAACGACAGCAGTTCCGCTACCTTGAAAAGTGAAATTTACTTTTGTGTTTTTATGTAAAATGAACATTAGTTTTTTAAACCTTTAATGGCAGAAAATGCTTTATCAACCACTTCATCTTCAACTAATATAGTAAACTCGTTTGTGGTTGAAACAACTTCGTATAATGCAATTCCTTCCCAGGCCAAACGTTTAAAAAACTGATAATACAAACCAGCAATCTTTGTATTTTCTTTGGGTAAGCCAATTGTTATAGCCGATAAATGATCTTGAACAGCTGTGCAATCTTCTTTTTTATAAAAAGACTCAATTTTATCTTTTAAAGCAGTTGTTATAAGTACATTGCTTTCATGAACACCTCTAGTAAAAGTGTAAAAAATATGCGGGTCATCTTTTATAATTTCCAACGTTTTTAAATGCGCCTGAATTAAACTTGTAGAATTTTTAAAAGTGTAATCTGACAAATCTGAACGTACTGTAATGTCGCCCAAATTTCGTAAAACATTGTCCAACTTAACTTTATTCGCCATTTCTTTTGGCGGACTGTAACGGCGTAAAGCCATCATTATAGCGCCAGATTTTACAGGTTTTCGAAGCATTTTTGAAATAGGCTCCATCAATTCCTCTGACAATGCGCTGTAATTTAAAATATTACGAGTCAAGGCATCTTCTAAAAACGGTTGTGAAACTAAAATTTCTTCAACACAAGTTGCGATCGTTTTCATTTGTTAAATAGTTAACAGTTTGTGCAAAATTAGTATATAATTTTTAAATAATCACAATAAGTTGAAAATCATTTTAAATTTGCAACTCTAAAAGAGTTGAAAATGAAAGTTTTAAAGTTTGGCGGAACCTCAGTTGGTTCTATAAAAAACATAAAAAGTGTTAAAGAAATTATTACCGATGGTGATAAAAAAATTGTTGTGCTTTCAGCGATGTCTGGGACTACCAATGCCTTGGTGGCCATTTATAAGCAAGTAAAAGTTGGAGAAATTGAAGCCTCTTTATTAAACATTGAAGCTTTAAATCAAAAATATGTCACAGTAATTGATGAATTGTTTGACGATTCAATTTTTAAACAGGAAGTTAGCAATTATGTAGATGGCATTTTTTCTTATTTAAGAACATTAACTTCAGAAAAAAGTTCTGAATTGTTGTACAATCAAATTGTATCGCAAGGTGAATTGATGTCCACTTATATGTTTACAAAATATTTGAATCAAGAAGGTGTAAATGCAAGATTGTTACCTGCTTTAGATTTTATGCGTGTAGATAAAACAAATGATCCAGACGATTTTTATATCAAACAAAATTTACAACGAATAATAAATGAAGCTTTACCTGCTGACATCTACGTTACACAAGGATTTATATGTCTAGACGCTTACGGTAATGTCGCCAATTTACAACGTGGAGGTAGTGATTATACCGCAACAATTATTGGTGGAGTTGTAGAGGCTGATGAAGTTCAAATATGGACTGATATTGACGGGATGCACAACAATGATCCTAGATTTGTTGAAAATACACATGCAATTTCAAACTTGTCTTTTGATGAAGCTGCAGAGCTGGCCTATTTTGGTGCTAAAATTTTGCATCCACAAACTGTAATGCCAGCACGTGAGGCAAATATTCCAGTCCGTTTAAAAAATACAGAAGATCCAGAATCTTATGGGACATTAATATCTAAACAATGGGAAGGTGAAGGTATTAAAGCCATTGCAGCAAAAGACAATATCACTGCCATTAAAATAAAATCGGCTCGTATGTTACAAGCGCATGGTTTTTTGAAAAAAGTATTTGAAATTTTCGAAAAATATGAAACGCCTATTGATATGATTACGACTTCAGAAATTGCAATTTCTTTGACAATTGACAATGATGAAAATTTAATAGCTATTGTAGAAGAGTTGGAAAAATTCTCGTTGGTTGAAGTGGATAATGAACAAAGTATTGTATGCTTGGTTGGTCATTCGGTAGTGAAACATCATGAAACCCATCGCTTGTTTCAAGTATTGCAAAATCTTTCGGTACGTATGATTTCGTATGGTGGAAGTAATAATAATATCTCTTTACTGGTGAATACAAAGGATAAGATTTCAGCGCTTCAACATTTAAATAAATATGTTTTTGAAGCATAATTGATGGCTCTATAAAACACTAAAAATATGATATAAAAAAAGGGAAGCAAAACTTCCCTTTTTTTATTTTATTATATCAATTTTAATCTTGATTCACTTTTTTTTTATTAAAATTCTCCAAAAAACGGAATACCTTTTAAAACTTTAACCCTTGTTTGGGCAGCAATAAATGATTCAATTTGATAGAATGCCCCTGCGTCAACCGCACTTATTTTTCTAATTTTTTTGTAATACTTATCGATAAGTTTATTTCTTGATTTCATTGATGACCTCATTTCATCTACCAAATCATTCGTTTCGTCATCTGTAGTATTACCATAAGAGTCTACATATTTTTTAAGAAGTAACATCCCTTTCTTTCCTAATTCTTTTCTTTCAACCTCATAAGCATCATAAATCTCCCAAAAAGCAGGGGCATTTGCAACTGAAGGAGTGATAAAACTTTCAACTAGTACTTGTTTTTCCATTCCAAACAAGGTTTGGAAAAAATTTTCCTGTTCAGCATCACTTTGTGCCTGAGTTGAAACAGATAACATACATATTGCTATCAAAGAGAAAAATAATTTTTTCATAATTCTAAATTTTTAAATGATTATATTTTTTAATTAATAATTTTAAACTTACTTAGGTTTTAAAATAAGCCTTAATTGTAAATGTAAATATTTTTAACAAATAAT
>JADWMI010000054.1:10093-11845 GCA_015767395.1 Bacteroidota bacterium
GCTTCTATTTCAAACTCCATAGTTCCTGGTTTAATAAAAGGTAAAACCCTTCTAAAACCTTTGTTTGTGATATCACAGGCGGTTTGCATAATTTCAATTTCTTCAGGTTCTTTTACACCACGAATATTGTGCAAGATCTGATTGCTTTTTTCCCATTTATGTGCTGGGAAATCTGCTTTACATTGTTTGATAAAACGATCTTCGCGTGTTTCAATTTCAACCGCTTGGCGGTAATGTTCATTTGTGTTAAAATAAACAGATTCAGCTTCTGTCATTAAATCAAAAAATACTTTCTTGAAGTCTGAAAGCCAATAAATTGTTTTAATTCCAGAAACTTGAGTTGCTTCTTCTTTTGAATATTTTGCACCATACCAAATAGCAATCAGATCACTCGTTTCAGTTAAAAACAAAATTTCACGGTGATTTGGATCAATGGCATCTGGAAATAGCACTAAGATACTTTCCTCCTGGTCGGCACCACTTAAATACAATAAATCGCTGCTTTGTTCAAAAGGAATAGTGCTGTCCGCTCCTGTTGTAAAAAGATCGTTTGAATTAAAAACGGCTATCGATTTAGGTTTCATTTGAGCAGTAAACTTCGCTCTGTTTTTTATAAAAAGTTGATTATTAATAGGAAGATATTTCATTAGATATAAATTTTTAGATGATAAAATATTGAATGATTTTAACGCTTAAATATTATAAAGTAAGCAATCTATTTCATTCAGAAGATTTTATTGCATTAATTCATAACAAAGTTATAAATTTGTTGGGAACGAACCCTTTTTAATCTAATATTATTTATGCAAAAGCTAATAGTATCTCTTCTTATTATCTGTTATTCAACACTACTTTTTTCACAAAACAAACCTGCTTACAAGCTATACAATGCAAAAGGAAAATCGGTTTCCTATAAAAAAATGGTAAAGGCAATGAGTCAATCAGACATAGTTATGTTTGGAGAACATCATAACAATCCAATTGTACACTGGTTGCAATTAGAGGCTACAACTGATTTAAGTAAATTAAGTGGATTGACCCTTGGAGCTGAAATGTTTGAGGCTGATAATCAAACACAATTAAATAATTATTTGAAAGGAGAAATTGACCAAAAAGCATTTGACACTGTTGCCAGACTTTGGAATAATTACCCGACAGATTATAAGTCTTTGGTAGATTTTGCAAAAGAAAACAAATTGCATTTTATCGCAACAAATATCCCTAGAAGGTTTGCAAGTGAAGTTTTTAGAGGTGGTTTTGAGAGTTTAGAAGCCCTTTTTGATGAAGAAAAATCATGGGTAGCTCCACTGCCTATTAAATACGATGCTAATTTACAGGGTTATGTGAGAATGAAAGAAATGATGGGTGGTCACGGTGGTGATAATTTACCAAAAGCGTAAGCAGTGAAAGATGCCACAATGGGTTATTTTATTTTGAAGAATAGAGCAGCTAATAAAATATTTATTCATTACAATGGCTCTTACCATTCTGATAATTATGAAGGAATTAATTGGTATTTAAAACAAGGCGATCCAACTTTAAAAATTGTAACCGTAAGTGTTGTTGAACAAGATGATATCAAAAAATTCAATGCTGAAGAAAAATTAAAAGCCGATTTTATTATTGTAGTTCCAACTACGATGACGAAAACTTATTAAAATAAACATAACTCAAAATAATGAAAAAACTATCCTATCTTTTTCTATTCCTATCCGTAGGGATTATTGCTCAAACATCATTGGTTAAAAATGT
>JADWMI010000212.1 GCA_015767395.1 Bacteroidota bacterium
TTCGGCTCCGTGAGTGGCCGGGCCATCTCCTCCTCCACACACTTCCCCTTCAACAGCTCACCTCTAAACCCCTTTGATGCCAAGGTGTGGGTGGCCCACAAGTTGGCCTCGTCCAACATGCGCATCAGTCGGTTCTTCTCGTCATCCGCATCCCCGATGGTACGACGGACCTGTGAGTATATATCACTGTTTTTTATTATAATTTATGTAGGGGCTATCGCTGTTCTATTTTTATTCGTAGTAATGATGTTAGATATAAAAGTAATTTATTTAGCAAAAGATTCTTTAAAATACTCCCCGTTCGGAAGTTTTTTAGGTATTGTTTTCCTAATTGAAATTTTAACAGCAATTCCTAGCATTTTTGAATTAACCAATCCTTACAGCGGCAATTTTTTATCAAACCAGCATTCAGATTGGTTAAATAAATTAGACCATTTCACGGAGATCGTGTCTATTGGTCATTTATTATACACAGATTATGTTATACAGTTCTTGCTTTCAGGTAATATTTTATTACTAGCCACAATTGGACCAGTAACTTTAGTTTTAGTTAGATCTATTGAAACTACTAAAAAACAAGTTATTTTTAAACAGCTTTCCCGTACGTATGGTTCTGTTTTGTTTATTTAAACTGTTCCATAGTGAATTTTGTTTGTTTAATTTTCCAGTTAAAGATGCATTTTTTGGCAATTATTTTCTTTAATTGCTAATGCTTTTCCTTTTATCAAATTAAGTTATAAATGTTAATATTTAAAGAAATACAACTATTACCTGAAATTTTTCTAGGTATTGCTCTAATGTACTTGATCATTAATCGGACTTTCTTGCCAGTTAATACTAAGTATTTGTTAATTCATAAATCAGTTTTTTATTTAAGTATCCTAATTGTTAGTCTGTTTTACATTTTATTGGTGAATAATGCTGTAGAATGCAGCAACTTTCAAATTTTTAATAATACTATTATGGTTGACTTTTTAAGTTTTTCTTCAAAAGTTTGGATAGCTACAATGTCAATATTTTGTCTTTTGATGGTTCAACGGTACATAACAATACAAAAAATTAATTATTTTGAATACAGCATTTTAATTTTATTTGCTTTGTTGGGTATTTTTTTTATATGCTCTTCAAACGATTTAATTACAGCCTATTTGTCAATTGAATTGCAAAGCTTATCTTTTTATATAATGGCGACCATGAAAAAAGATTCAGCTTTTTCGATCGATGCTGGTTTAAAATACTTTATCTTGGGTGCTTTTTCATCTAGCTTGTTTTTATTTGGGTCCTCTATTTTATATGGAATTAGCGGTACTGTTAATTTTGAAGATTTAAAAAATTTATTTTTTTTAACAAGCCTAGATTATAACGATATCTGTGTATTGGATTCCCGCACTTTTGTCAAAAACATTTTTTTAGACGGGAATTTAATTCAATTTGCTTTAGTATTTATTTTTGTAAGTCTTTTATTCAAATTAGCTGTTGCACCTTTTCATCTGTGGTCTCTTGATGTTTATGAAGAATCTCCTTCTAGTTCGACATTTTTTTTTGCAGTAATACCTAAATTAGCCATTTTTGTGCTACTTATCCGAATTTTTTATTTAAGTTTTTTCGAACACATAGTCAAATGGCGTTATTTTATCGTTGTTGTAGCTGTGTTGACAGTCATTGTTGGCTCGTTTGGGGGTTTGGGGCAAACAAAACTAAAAACCCTTTTAGCGTACAGCTCTATAACCCATATGGGTTATACTTTAATTGCTTTTAGTACAGGAACTTTTGAAGGCATGCAAATATTATTTTGTTACCTCTTTTTATACATGGTTGCAGGCTTGTGCATTTGGTCAATTTTTTTGGTATTACGGTTAAAATACAGGTACACTAAAAAGCAGAATAAAGATTTAGCAGATCTAAATTCATTAAGTAAATCTAATAATATTTTAGCTTTATTTTTTAGCACTGTTTTACTGTCTGTAGCAGGACTCCCGCCAATGGTTGGATTTTTAGTTAAGGTTGGTATTTTTTTAGCGTCAATTGAAGCATCTATGTATTTTGTTGCGATAATTAGTATTTTGTGTAGTGTAATTTCTACCTTTTATTATATTCGAATAGTAAAAATTATGTATTTCGAGAGTTCTATAGCAGGCAAATTGTATTCAACACGATTAATCTATTTAACTTTTTTATTTCCACCAAATCAGGACAAATCAGTAATTTGTTCAGCTTATGACTTCTTTTATCAAAAATTTATTTCTCTTTTGTTTTTAGTTATCCCTAGTATATTTATAGGGTTAAATACAAACTTAATTACGCGATTAAAAAAAGTTACTAAAATAATAAAACCATTAGGGCAAATAGTAAGGAAACTGTTTTCTTATTGTAACTTTTTTTTCGGGAAGATATTACGTTGTTTTTACGTGGTATCACTGTTCATCGTGTACGCCTTTTTTTTGGTATTTTTAGAGAAGTATTACCCGTCGGCGATGAACGTGCTACGGGTAGTGTGTAGGGTTGTATACTTACTTGGATTTCTTTCTATATTAACTATACGATTTCAGATCCAATGAAACAAAAAATATTTGTCATACACCGCTTTAACAGCAGTATTGTTCTTTCCATTTTTGTGCATGGATTATATTGCAATTAGTGATAGCGGTTGGTTTTCTTTAGGAATCACAGGGTTAAAATGTCAGTGCGAGCCGGCTACTACTTACAAAGAGGTTTCTGAATTAGCTAGGGGTTTAGAAACCCGCCACGCAGCGAATCGTAAGCTGTACATATCTCAGCATTACAAATTCGCAGAGGTTTGAAATTTTTTCAACTATTTTAAACAAACTGCGGATCTGATTCCCTCAAGGTTGATTTGGGACTCTGCTTTGTGAGGTGTCCCGTCAAAAGCTTGGGACATACCTGTAATCAGTGGGATATGTGACCCTTTTTTAAACATGGATCCCTACAATGTAGATCCTGGGGCGGTTTATGATTATCATATTAAATCCGTGGGTGGACATTTCGTTGACTGGCTTCGCGTGCGTGAGAATGATTGAGAGGATGTCTACCGAGAAGAGGTTGGACAGTCTTTAAGGAGGCTTTTAGTTAAGGAAGGAAGCCTTCTAAAAACAGAAGAAAAAATTATTTGCGAGCAAAACCGCTACCTAAATATTTTCTTACAGATAAATAGGGTTGAGCTTGACGGATATCTGGAGGGTATGCAGCAAGGGGTTTTCTACAAAGATTGAATGCAAATTCAAGGCAATTATTTAGGTGCAACCGAAATGATGGCTAAGGAGAGCAACATTAAAATGCTTTCTACTGCCTACCAACAAAAGCAATCTTGATTGAAGGCTCCTCCATCGCATTATTGACCACGAAATGGTTGATTCGAGGTTAGTTACAAATACTTACACCACATCGGGGCCGACGCTTTTCTTTTGCCTGATGAGCAGCTAAACCCGGACACAAAGCTGTTTAAAGCGTTGGGTGAAGAGGGTAGAACAGGCTTTAGGTGCAGTGGAGATGATGTTAGCTACCCCCATCGCCTGGGGTTCATGGCGGAACTAGCAAATATGGACCCTCGAGAGTAGCGACCTCCCCAACTGTCCCTAAGATCAGTTAGGAATGGTTTTGTTCATTGTTTCAGAAATTATGTTTTTTTTGCGTTCTTTCCTCATGCGAGTTTAAATTACTCTGAATATCAGGTTATCGGGATGCGTATTTTATATTTAATAAAATCGCATCCCGAGGTTCTTATATTTCTGCAGTATTTTTTCTATTTTTATTTAAACACCCAATGTTAGTGTATTTAACAACATAGAAAATCGTTTTTTGCTGGCTGGATGTGTGGGTACGTAGCTCAGTTGGCAGAGCATTGGGCTTTTAATCAGCAGGTCTTAGGTTCAAACCCCAATGTACCCAAATCAATATATGACATTTTAAAAATTGGGAATTAAATTTGACATTATTATTATTACAAACACATTTTTATAATAACAATGTAAATTAAACTAATTTAAAGGGTAGTATGACGTTTTTCCCTATTCGGGCGATGTATTAACAGATGATATTGTTATGACAAGTATGCTTTTGCTCTACTTGTTAGAGGAGACTTACCTATTCCAGTTCTCTTCAATAGCGGACAAGTTACTATTTTGGGGGTTTTAGAACTGTAAAGTTTACACACATACCTTGATAAACGGTGGAACGTTAAAAGCCCTACGTGCACGACGCGCTATTTATTGGTGGTCATATATATTTGTTTCTTTCGTTATAAAAAAAAGAGTAATAAATGAATCTATTAGGTTGTGTCAAGAATATGGGGTACTCAAATTTTCGTTTCTTTGGTAATTACTTTAAGTATTCTCATGAAAAAACCCCTCTAAAAGAAATTTCTTTTAGAAGACTTTACAACTAACAAGAGTTAACGCATATTATTTTAAAAAGTATAGTTAAAAATCAAAACTTATTTTTAAATGTAAGATGGAATGCAATACCAAAACTATCAAACTGAGTGCGAACGTATGAAAAAGCGCGATTTGTAAGTAGGTGTACCTTAACTAACCAGAAAGCCAAATTTAATCGAATTTTTAAAAAGTTTTCAATATTAAGTTTTTTACTATTAGCGAGGTCTGGTGTAATCCCCGGATTCAAAAAATACTTAATAATATCCTGAAACCTTTGAA
>JADWMI010000213.1 GCA_015767395.1 Bacteroidota bacterium
TCCTTATCCAATATAAATTGTTGGCTTCCAACTAGAGCAGTGTTATTTAACAAATCATGCTTTATAGGATTTAATATTTCTAATACTCTACGCTTATTTTCTTCTACATTAATTTGTTCATTCCAATCAATTTTAACCAAGGTTTCTGTTTTTGTGAGGTAAGGCATTTGTGTTTTTGGCAATATTTGAAACAATCCTAATGCTACTACTAATAAAAAGAAAAAAACAGTCCAAGAGATCGCTTGTTTTTTCATAACCCATCGAAACCCTTTTTCATAGATAGCGGAATAGTCAAGGGTATTCGTTTTTTCAAGAAAACGACTAATTTTCCCTTTTTTAATGGATTCTTTTAAATGAAATAAACGGTACAATACGGGTAATAATGTGATGGAAACTAGTAAAGAAACAAATAAGCCAATGGTAATTGCCATTGCCTGGTCATAAAATAAAGCACCAGCTATACCACTTAAAAAAATTAAGGGTAAAAAAACTGCACAGGTTGTGAGTGCAGATGTTAGTAGCGGTTTTAAAACCTCATTAGTACCCAAAATACAAGATTGCGAAAGTGAATAATTTTTCTCTTGATATTGAATAATATTATCAATTACTATTATTGAATTATCAATCATAAGTCCAATTCCCAAAACCAATCCTGAAAGTGAAATAATATTGATAGAAATACCTAACAAATGAAAAAACAATAAACTAATTACCATGGAGACTGGAATGGCAATTCCAATTAACAAAGGTGATTTTACATTTTTAAGAAACAAAAACATAACTGCAAAGGCTAACAAAATACCCCATAATAAACTCTGCTTAATATTATTTATGGCATAATCTAACAACTTTGTTTGGTCTCTGGTAATTGAAAAATCAATAGTTGGATATTCTTTATTTAGTTGTTTAATCAGTTTATTTAAAGACTCTTTTAAAGTACCAATACGAGCATCACTTTGCTTTATAATTGCCATAGCAACCGCTTCATTACCTTCAGACAAGACTAAACCTGTACGTTTTTGAGGATGTTCTATTATTTTAGCAATTTCTTTTAATTGAAGTATTCGATTACTTTTGTTGATATAAATATTTTCAATTTCTTGTATATTCTTTAAACTAGAACCTAAACGTACGTTGTATTGATATTGACTGTCTTTAATTAACAGACTTCCTACCTCTAAATCATACTTTTTAATGGCGGTCTCTAATTCATTTAAACTAATTCCTAAAGCATTTAATTTTTCTTTATCAGGAATTATTAGTATTTCAGAAAATGTGAGTCCACTAACATCCACCATCGCCACTTCATTAACTTGCTCAATGCGTTTTTTAATTACCTGATTTACAAAACGGCTAAAATCTACATACTCTTGTGATACTGGAAATAAGTTTTGTTTTGGATTATTTTGAATTTCAGGTTCTATTTTAGTATCTTTTAAAGTCATACTCAAATAAAAAACAGGAATATCGGTAATACTGGCTTTTATTACTTTTGGGCGTTGAATAGTTCTGGGAAAACTCCCCATGGCTCTATCAATTTTTTCATTTACCTCTATAAAAGAATAATCAATTTTCGTTCCTTGGTTAAATGTTAACCTAATAATCCCATGCTCACCACTACATTCACTTTTTATATCTTTTAAATGACTTACCTGCATTAAATTTGCTCGTAAATTTTTTACAATAGCGTCCTCCACTTGCCTTGCCGACATATTTTTAGCAGTAACTTGTACCGTTATCTCAGGAATGTCAATATCAGGCATTAATGATACTGGAATAAAACCAAAAGCAAATACTCCAAGAATAAGCATTCCAAGTGTTGTCATTAAAACCGCAATAGGTTTATAAATAAGAAATTTCACCATACTATGCTCTTGATATTTGTTACCACCATATTTGTTTTCCATTTTCATATGTAAAAATTCTTGATCTTTTATGTGAAGGGATATTTCGAACAAATCTCAAAAGTGAGTTCTTAGGTACATTTGTATAATTTAATTTTGTTGATGAGGGAACTTTTTCACCCAAAGAAACCCATTGATTATTCCAATAAAATAGTTCATATGTGGTATTTGGAAATATATAATTATTGTCATATAATCTAACAATATTTATGTTATCGATAACAATTGGCTGACCAAAATCTAATTTTATTTCAATTGCACTAACTAGCTTGCTTTCCTTAATTAAGTGATTTTGATACTTAGTATTCAAATCATTATCAAAGATATTTCTTAATTCATCTTTATCCCCCCCTTTACTATCAAAACGTATAGGTTTAAAAGCTGCATTATTTGTTGAATTGAAATTCAATTCTAATGTTTTATTTAAAGCAATAGAATTGATACTAAATCTAAAATAACGAAATCCTAGCGAAGTCTCAACATTCTCAGAAATATGATCCCAATGAGGTGCTTTATTAATTTTATGAATCATTTTTTGATTTGAAAAATCAGGATCATTACTAGCAAAAATTTCAGTTCCAATCCAAAGTTTGCTCTCTTGAATTTTATCAAATTCAATCACACTAAACATTGGATACTTTCTATTTAGTACTATTGCTTGTTTTTCTTTAGTTGGAGTTAAAACTTCCTTTTGACCATTGGAATATAAAATAAACGGATTGCCTACAGGTATAACTTGACCTTGTTTAAAAAATGCTTTTAAATAAACTATTCCCATGCCCATTTGTTTGAAAACAGTTTGACCATTTTCTATCTTTCCCCATTGGACAGGTTCCCATCGATTATTATTAAATACACATAGATAGATGTAATATGTATTTTTGGGAATTTTATTAACTTTTTCTACAATATCAATTGTTTTAAAATACTCATTTGAAACGTCTTTTTTTCTTACATTTAAGAATAATTTAGGTATATTAGAGTAATCCACTCTTTTATCAGATAGAGGACCAACAATATGCGACACAAAAGTTTGTCTAAACACTTTTGGCAATTTATATTGACCCCTTTTTTTGTCTGCATTGACATTGTCATATATCCTTTTATACTTCCATCGTTCTTGATCCCAAAATGATTCAAAAGCATACGATTTATTTCCATATATTAGTGAATTCCAAGCATGGCTATTATTTCTATTTCCCCAAACTGGTACAAAATCTGTGGAAACTGGAAACCCCAAAGAAGTAAAAATCTTGGCATTAAAATGACACTTTTCAATACACAACCCTTGTTTGGAGCGCATAAAGTCTGAGTTTTTAACATATGGATAATTTGTGATATCCCAAGAGTATTTATAATTTTTATATTGATATAAAATGCTATCAAAAACTTGAGTAATAGGCATTGGATAATTGTCTTTTACCCAAACAAAATGGCGGTTGATGAAAAACGTCCTCCATTGTTCAGGATATTCTCCATTTCTAGTTCTGTAGGGAAGTATGTATTCAAAAAAATCTTTATTAGAAATACTATCTATATATGGATTTTGAGTTCTTACTAAATTAGCTTTATTAATTGTCTCCACTAAGAAATCAGCATTTAAATTTTCAAGATCTCTAACAAAATCATCATTATAAACATTTTGTTGTATAAAGGCTTTAGATGTAATACTTTTCCAAATATCATTTAATTTTTTTGTTTGTTCCCTTTTAGTTAAATCTACAGCGTTTAATGAATCTCTAATAAGCCATAATTTTCGATATTTATAAATATTCGTGGTATCAAAAGAGACATGTCCTTTCATATTCCCAATTAAAAAATAAGCCGATTTTAATTTAATACTGTTTTCAGGTGCTTGGTATTTGTTGATTACAGCTTCTAATTCTGAACTATTTTCACCAGCAAGTTTTAACGATTGGCGGACACTTTTAGGTATTCGGTTACAGGAAATATAACAACTAAAAACCAGTATAACTACAAGAAAGGCCTTTAACCAACTTAAATTATTTTTATTATTTCTGTTTAAATATGCCATAGCTATTTTTTTATAGTAACTTCACTATCGTGTGCTAAGTTTAAATTCCCAGAAACAATGATGGTGTCACCATGTTTTAGAGTAGCACTACTTTTATCAGGATGCGCAATTATTGCATAGGAGGTACTATTTTCTAGTTTAGTTTGGATGTATGTCCAAAACGCTTTTCCCTGTATCACTTTAAATAGTACTTCTTGGTTTTGCCTTAAAACAACTGATGATTTTGGTACAACTAGTTGATCTGTAATTTCTTTTTGAATTCTAACTTTCACATTCATCCCCTCTGTTAATTCGCCATCATTTTTCACTACTGCTTTTACTAGAATAGTTCCGTTCTTTTCGACAAATGGATTGATTGAAGAAATATGTCCCTTATACATTTTATCTGTTGCAAATGGAGTAATTTCTACCGTATTATTAATAACTACTTCGTTTATTTCTGATTCAATTAAATAAAAAGCTACTTCAAAAACATTATCATTAATTAAGGTTATAAATTCCTTCCCTGCGCTTATATGTTCATGTTGCTTATATTCAATATTGGCGATTTTTCCGCTAAATGGAGCTATTAGTTTTGTTGCCTTCAATTCAAAATTAGCTGTTTTTAGTTGTAGCTTTGCCAAATCAAAACCAGATCTACTTGCCACCATAGCATACACATCTTTAGCTATACTATCTTTAGTTGTAGTAAAAATTCCACGTCCTAATAACATGTCCTCAAACTCTAAG
>JADWMI010000214.1:0-1962 GCA_015767395.1 Bacteroidota bacterium
TCCAAAATTGGAAGCCTTTTTTATTTTTTAACTGCCCTAATTGAAAATAACAAAGGAAACATTCGCTGATTTTCTTTTAATACATACATACCATCTTCGGTAACATTCATTTCAGGAAAACTGTTATAGGGTGATTTTTCAAATTCATGTAAAAATTCAATTTCCAATCCTGCATTGGTTAAAGCAGAAACTACTTCTCCCAGGCCATGATTCCAACCATATTCTTTACTTACAATATCAGCATCACTATTGGTATAAGTACCTTTATACTCCTCATAAATTACCTCTTTATTTAAATACGGATAGGTGAGTTTTGGCGGGGTTTGTAAAAAATCGAACATCCATACAATTGGATGAAATTCAACCATATAAAACACACCCCCTTTTTTTAATTTACCGGCAATTATTTCGCCCCAATTTTTTAAATCGGGCAACCAACCTATAACGCCATATGAGGTAAACACAATATCAAATTCTCCTTCAACTTTTGAAGGCACATCATATAGATTACATTCAATAAAGGTAGCATCTAAACCAAGTTCATTGTTTAATTTCTTAGCCTCTTCGACCCCTTCACTTGATAAGTCAATACCAGTACATTTTGCACCTAATCGACTCCAACTCATCGTATCCTGACCAAAATGACATTGTAAATGTAATAAGCTTTTCCCTTTTACATCACCAACCTCATCTAATTCATAGGTATTTAAAGATGTTTGCCCTTTTTTAAAATCTTCAACATTATAGAAATCTGATTTGGCATGTATACTCACTTTTTGATCCCAAGTAGTTTTATTTATTTCAAAATATTTTTTATTAGCACTTTCCATTTAATTTTTTTATAAAAATAACACAATTAATATGAACCAGAAAACTGGAATTGCTTCTACCCAAAAACCAGTATAAATTCTTGGTTTTTCAGGTGAAGAAAACCACAAAAACAATGCTGTTATAATTGCTACTACAATGCTTATAACAACTTCAATATTTAATTGTTCTTGACTCCACAAACTTAGCAATACAAATAAAATCAACAACACAGACCCCAACC
The DNA here is from genome assembly GCA_015767395.1 of Bacteroidota bacterium. Next base: position 1,052 of record JADWMI010000214.1, read on the forward strand.
ATTTTGAACCGTGAACACCTAAAATTTGTGGTAATGTGATTATTTTTTTTGAATCTGATTGAACATCTCTAATATCAAAAGGAATTATAATGGCTATCAAAATTAATATGCGCTGAATAAATTCTAAATAAATACTTAATGTAAATTCAATTTCAGCTTCATACAAAGGAAATAAAACCGTAACCCCTGCCCAAGCGACACCAATACTAAAGACTTTTAAACCAGGGAAATTTCGAAAAGAGAATTCCATATTTCCAATTTTAAATAAAGGAATCACATAAAATATTGTCATTAATAAAAATGGAAAAAGCACCTTTAAAGCATTCATATTAAAATCCAGAAAAAACAAAATATAAAGCAATCCAATCCCCGAAAAAAATGACAAGACACCTAAAATTTTTAAATGTGTCAAAAACCAACCTTTCAATGAACTTAACTTATTTGTTTTTAACTCATAAAACCGAATAAAATTATAGGAAACAACAATTGAAAGACCTACGAAAATGGGGATTAAATGCTCATTAATTTCAAATTTTAATAATGTGATTTTAGCCAGGCATAGTCCAGCCAATGCCACATGAAGATTACTTAAAATATAAAAATTAATTATTTTTTTAAAAAATTGCATTTAACAAATGTAAGTAATAGATAAACGAAGATTTTAATTGGTTAACAAAATATTATAATAAGGATTAAAAATAGCATTCAAATACTTGTATTTTCATTATTTTTGAGCACTAAAATTATATAAATAAAATGAGAACAGATTCTTTTGTTTTAAGGCATGTAGGCCCACGTGGAAATGGAATTCATGAAATGATAAAAACTATTGGAGTTTCTTCAGTAGATGAATTGATTGACAAAACTATTCCTTCAGATATTAGATTAAAAAATAATTTAGATTTACCAAT
>JADWMI010000214.1:2062-2599 GCA_015767395.1 Bacteroidota bacterium
TTAGGAGTTGAATTGATATTTGGAGATCATCAAAAATTTGAATTCAACGAAAATATTTACGGTGCTTTAATTCAGTACCCTTCAAAAAACGGACAAGTTCATGAGTATGCTCAATTTGTTCAAAAAGCAAATGCTGTAGAAGCCAGAGTTGCTGTTGCAGCAGATTTATTAAGTTTAACTTTATTAACACCTCCTGGAGAATGGGGTGCTGATGTTGTTGTTGGAACAACCCAACGTTTTGGTATCCCATTAGGCTATGGTGGCCCGCATGCAGGATATTTTGCTACTAAAGAAGCATACAAACGCACACTTCCAGGTAGAATTATTGGGGTAACTCAAGACAAAGATGGAAACCGTGCCTTGCGTATGGCTTTACAAACCAGAGAACAGCATATTAAGCGTGAAAAAGCAACTTCAAATATTTGTACAGCACAAGTTTTACTGGCTGTAATGGCTGGAATGTACGGTGTTTTTCACGGTCCTGAAGGATTGAAATATATCGCCACTAAAATTCAAAATTTAACAGCTACATTAAAT
>JADWMI010000214.1:2609-4630 GCA_015767395.1 Bacteroidota bacterium
TGAAGGATTGAAATATATCGCCACTAAAATTCAAAATTTAACAGCTACATTAAATGAAGGAGTTGTTAAATTAGGCCTTCAACAAATAAACTGCACCTATTTTGACACCTTAACTTTTGAAGTTTCAAACGCTTCAAAAGTGAAAGAAATTGCTGAAAGTAAAAGTGTTAATTTTCACTTTCCAACAAACAATCAAGTTAGTATTTCATTGAACCAAACATCTACATTGAATGATGTAAATGAAATTTTAGAAATATTAGCTGAAGCTGAAGGAAAAGTATCGGTTAGTTTCAATGAAATTTCTGAATACACAACAAGCTCAAATCTTAAACGCACCTCTGCATTTATGACCAATGAAGTTTTTGGAAGCTACCATTCAGAAACTGAAATGATGCGTTATATTAAAAAATTAGAACGCAAAGATTTGTCTTTAAATCACTCCATGATTTCTTTAGGATCTTGTACCATGAAACTAAATGCAGCTACAGAAATGCTGCCTTTAAGCTGGCCAAACTGGGGAAATATACATCCGTTCGTACCTGTTGAACAAGCCCAGGGTTATCAAGAAGTATTTACAGGATTGGAAGCTGCATTAAATGAAATTACAGGATTCTATGCTACTTCATTACAACCAAATTCAGGTGCTCAAGGTGAATTTGCTGGATTGATGGTAATTAAAGCATATCATGAGTCAAAAGGAGACCATCACAGAAATATATGTATCATTCCTGCTTCAGCACACGGCACAAATCCAGCCTCAGCAGTTATGGCTGGTATGAAAGTAGTGGTAACAAAATCTACCGAAAAAGGAAATATTGATGTTGATGATTTACGAGAAAAAGCAGAATTGTATAAAGATAATTTAGCGGCATTAATGGTTACTTATCCTTCAACACACGGTGTATTTGAAAGTACCATAAAAGAAATTACTGAAATAATTCATGAACGTGGCGGACAGGTTTATATGGACGGTGCCAACATGAACGCACAAGTTGGGTTAACTAACCCGGCAACTATTGGTGCAGATGTTTGTCACTTAAATTTACACAAAACATTTGCCATTCCACATGGTGGTGGTGGCCCTGGAGTTGGCCCAATTTGTGTTGTAAAACATTTAGCGCCCTTTTTACCTTCAAACCCTATTATTCCAACAGGAGGAGAGTCGCCTATTACCGGGATTTCATCCGCACCTTGGGGATCTGCATTGGTATTGCTTATTTCATACAGTTATATTAAAATGTTAGGTACAAACGGTTTAAAACAAGCCACTATTTATGCTATTTTAAATGCAAACTACCTTAAAGCCCGTTTAGAAAAGCATTATAAAATTTTATATGCAGGAGAAAATGGTTTTGCTGCTCATGAAATGATTGTTGATTTTAGAGAATTTAAAGCCAAAGGGATTGAAGTTACAGATATAGCAAAACGTTTGATGGATTATGGTTACCACGCCCCAACTGTTTCATTCCCTGTGGCTGGAACTTTAATGATTGAACCAACAGAAAGTGAAAACAAAGTTGAATTAGATCGTTTTTGTGAAGCCTTAATAAGTATAAAAGGAGAGATTGATGCCATGGAAAGTGGTGATTTAAATTCTGCTTTAAAAAATTCACCACACACACAAGAAATGCTAACAGCAGATACTTGGGATTTCCCATATTCACGTCAGCAAGCTGCATTTCCATTACCATATCTAAAAGAAAATAAATTTTGGCCAACAGTTAGAAGAGTTGATGATGCGTATGGGGATAGAAATTTAATATGTTCATGTAATCCAATTGAAGATTATATGGATTAATTTAAAAGCTTAATTCTTAAAAATACACCTAAAAAGTCTCGATTTATATTGGGACTTTTTAATTTTTAAGAAAATCACAACACTTTCTAATTACGGTTTTCGTAATTGAATATTCCATAATTTTAATTCATTCAAAAAATAAGGTTTAATTTTATTAATTAACTAACTGAAACCAATATAGTAAAAAATATTAGCAGTAATTTTTATTCTATTCCACAAAATA
>JADWMI010000215.1:0-1297 GCA_015767395.1 Bacteroidota bacterium
TTTAATTGAAACCAATAAGCCAACTCTCCTCCTCCTCCTATATAACATAGGTTTGGTAAAATAGTTTCCTGATACAAAGGTCTCATTATCACATTTGGACTAAATCTTTCTGGAAAATTAGAAACTTCATCTAAAATTTCATTTTCAGAAAAAACGGCTAAGGTATTATTTACTTTAAACATATTGTTTTCAAAAACAATACGTTCACGTAAATTATCCTTCAAATAAAATAAATTGATTCCTCTTGGATTTACCTGAATTTTATATTGTTCACCTAATCTTTCACTCGTTGCAGAAACATGATTAAATGACGTTTTATTAAGCAATTCATCTTTAACGGTTGGAACAAATTGCTCCTTTAATTTTTTGTCATCACCGTCAAGAATTACCAATCCATATTCACCAAACAATTCGTTTACCAAATAACGTGTAGCATCTGTTAAATTATCATGCTCAACATAAGACTTTTCAAACAAGTCTTTAATGAAATTTGCATTGATTGTATTGCCTAATTGTTGAGAAAATTTTTCAAAAACATGGTTTAAACCCGCAGTATCTAGTCTTCCAACAGCACCACTACTTGCTCTATTCCAAAGTACTTTTTGTCCGTTAAAATTAAAATAATTAATCTCTTCAAAATCGTGATCCTCAGTTGCCATCCAATAAACTGGAACAAAATTACATGTTGGGAATTCTTTTTTTAATTGCTTGGTTAAATTAATAGTTGAAACAATTTTATAAAGAAAATATAACGGACCTGTAAATATATTTAATTGATGACCCGTTGTAATTGTGAATGTATTTTCACTTTCCAATAAATGAATATTGTGTTTGGTAGTGTCACTAATTTTTGTTGAATTATATTGATTTTTAAGTGCTTCAACAAGCGTTTTTCTTTTTTGTGTAGAAAATGACTCTTTAAGTTCAATTTGATTCTTAAATCCATTCAAATCAGGGAAATTTCCATAAAAAGGAGTCAACTGATCATTTTTATCTAAATAATCAGTTATTAAATTCGAAAAATAGCCTGTTTCTTTATAAGGAATATGATGTATTTTCATAAATTTTTATGCAGTTCTTTGGAATAATGTATAAATGTATTCTCTTGTATTACCTGATGGTTGTGTATATGTATAATTGAAAGATCTCAATAGTTTAAAATTATTTCCTAATCGTTCTTGCAACATGATTTCATTATAATTAAAAACGGCTAATCCCGAGCATTTTTTAGCACCTTCTAAATTAAATTCAGCTAAAATTACAAAACCATCTATTTTCACGGTCTTTTTTAACAAAT
>JADWMI010000215.1:1397-4622 GCA_015767395.1 Bacteroidota bacterium
TTCTTATTGTTATTATCCACTTTCAAACCAATTTTAAATTATTTAATACCATTTCATTATTTCTTCATGATTAGAATTCTTCCAATTAGAATGTCTTGAAAAAATAAAAAATTTTGATAACAGCATGTTTTTCATTTAAGGAACATAAAATTTCGCTCATAAAAAGCACAAAATTCAGCATAAATATAAACAATTCAAGTTATCTGTCGAAACAACCCAAAACATCTAACAAATTTTTAACTAAACCTGTTTAATATGTCTATAAACAGCAATACCAACAGCCATTATATTGCATAAAGAACAAAAGCTAAATATTTATCTGAACTCCAATTAGATAGGACTTTTAAAATCTAATTATTTTTAGTAAAACCAATTATTCTAAATGCTTTCAACCACTATATAATTAAATTTATTTAAGTACTTTTGATTCTTAAATTTTAATATTTCAATGAAAAACCTCCTATTCCTTTCAATTTCAATCTTCGTATTTTGTTTTAGTTCAATTAATGCACAAAGTGTTCAATCGCCCTCTGAATTTTTGGGTTATAAATTAGGAACTCGCTTTACCAGACATCATCAAGTTATAGCATATTTTAAATATGTAAGTGAAGCATCAAAATCAGTATCCATAGAAAAATATGGTGATACCAATGAAAACCGCCCTTTATATGTTTCATATATTTCTTCAGAAGAAAATATAACAAATATTGAAAAAATTAGAGAAGACAATTTAAAAAGAACTGGAATTAAAGAAGGCAGTCCAACTACAGAAGTTGGAATTGTTTGGATGAGCTACAATGTGCATGGAAATGAAGCCTCAAGTACAGAGGCAGCAATGATAACCCTGTATAATTTGATAACTAAAAAACAAGATTGGCTTAAAAACACAATTGTTATTATTGACCCATGTATAAACCCTGATGGAAGAGATCGCTATGCAAACTGGTACAACCAAATAAAAAGTTCTCCGTATAATACCAACCCAGATGTTATTGAACATAACGAACCTTGGCCAAGCGGAAGACCAAACCATTATTTATTTGACTTAAATCGTGATTGGGCTTGGGCTACGCAAATTGAAACACAGCAACGCTTAAAAATTTACAATAAATGGATGCCACACATTCATGTTGATTTTCACGAACAATTTATCAATAGCCCTTATTATTTTGCGCCTGGAGCAGAGCCTTTTCATGAAATTATTAGTGATTGGCAACGAAATTTTCAAACCGAGATTGGTAAAAACCATGCGAAATATTTCGATGAAAAAGGTTGGAGATATTTCACAAAAGAATCTTTTGATTTATTGTATCCAAGTTATGGTGATAGTTATCCTACTTTTATGGGAGCAATTGGTATGACATATGAACAGGCAGGACATGGAAAAGCTGGACTTGGAATTATTATAGATAACAAAACCGAATTATCCTTAAAAGATAGAATTGAACACCATACAACAACTGGCCTTTCAACTGTCGAAGTTGCTTCAAAAAACAATACTAAAATGATCGAAGAGTTTGAAAAATTCTTTGACAATTCTAAATTGACCAACAAAAGTTATGTTTTAAAAGGAAGTCCAGAAAAAATTAAACAAGTAATTAAGCTATTAAACAAACATGAAATAAAAAGCTATTTTGCCGATGAACAAAACGTAAAAGCTTTCGATTACCAAGCCAATACAAATAAAACCATTAAAATTTCTAAAAATGATTTAATTGTAACTACAAATCAGCCAAAAGGAAAAATGGTTACTGTTTTATTCGAAAAAGAAACGAAACTTTCTACACCAATCACTTATGATATTACCGCATGGAGTATTCCATATGCTTATGGTTTACAAGGGTTTTCTTCAAAATCTGTTATTGCATTATCTCAAGATACAACCAATAAAGAAGAAAACATTTCAAATGTAATTAATAAAAATGCGTACGCCTATATAAACAAATGGAACGAAGTTTCAGATGCTGCTTTTTTAGGCGATTTATTGCAAAAGAAAATTAATGTTAGATTTAGTCGAACCAATTTTACAGTTGAAGGAAACAGCTTCGAAAAAGGAACCTTAATTATTTTGAGAGGTGAAAATACGCACCTTTCCAATTTTGATGATACAATTGTGAAAATCGCAGATAAAGCGAACAAAAAACTGAACAGCTCTAAAACCGGATTTGTAGATACTGGATCTGATTTTGGTTCCAGTAAAGTTTCTCTAATCAAACAAAAAAACATTGCAGTTTTAACAGGTAAAGGAACCGATTCAAAAAGTTTTGGTGAAATTTGGCATTTCTTTGAAACCCAGTTGAAGTACCCTTTAAATGTTATTGACACTGGAAATTTAAAGCAAATTGAGTTTCCAAAATACCAAGTTTTAATTATACCAGAAGGTTACACGGCAAAAGAAAACGATTTAAAGGCAATAACATCATTTGCTACTTCAGGAGGAACCGTTATTGCAATTGGAAATAGTTTGAAAAGTTTTGCTGATAAAAAAGATTTTTTATTGAAAAAGAAAAAAACTGAAGAGAAAAAGGATAGTCTAGGAGCCAATAATTTAATCGCTTATAATAAACGTGAAATTGAAAATATTAAAAAGAGGATTTCAGGAAGTATTTTTAAAAGTATTGTTGATAATACGCACCCCATGGGATTTGGATATGAGACCAGTTATTATAATTTAAAATTGAACTCCAGCTCTTATAAGTTATTAGAGAAAGGAGTTAACGTAGGATATTTTCCGAAAAAAGCGAATTCAATATCGGGTTACGCTGGTGAAAAAGCACTTAAAAACATTCCAAACTCATTACTTATTGGTGTTGAAACTAAAGGAAAGGGGAAGTTAATTTATATGGTAGACAACCTGTTATTTAGATCATTTTGGGAAAATGGTAAATTGTTTTTTGCAAATGCTGTTTTCTTGAATTAAAACTTTAAAGTTGATAAACAAGTTATTTTAGTCAACTTATTTCAAGCACTAATTTTTATCAAAAAAGCTACCGTAAAGGTAGCTTTTTTGATAACTAATCGTATTTAATTTTAGTCACTTGTCATAATAAACAATGGATTCATTTCGAAACTGTTATAATATGGACGTAAACGATCTGTATTGTAGAACTTTTCAATATTTACTACTTTAGAATTTCCAACAACTACATCAATAGGAACATTGTCATAACGTCCATTTTTCAGCACTACTAAACGACCATGAACACCTTTCAAAATAAGATCTAA
>JADWMI010000216.1:0-3500 GCA_015767395.1 Bacteroidota bacterium
TTAGAATCAGGTTTTAATTCAAAATCAACTTTTTATTCGGCGTTTAAAAAATTTACAAATTTATCGCCTACACAATTTAGGAAACAATTTGCAACTAATTAAAAACTGTCCTGATTTATACAATTCTTAAATTTTAGGATATTCGTTTTAACAAGGTGTTATAGTTTCGTTTAAGATTATTAATTTCTAAACAGTTATTACAATGAAAAATGAATTAACATTTGCACTTATTACAGGGGCGAGCTGTGGATTAGGAAAACATTATGCAATTGAGTTAGCAAAGCGAGGGAATAATGTACTTTTAGTTGCCAAAAAAAATGAAGATTTACCACAACTTAGTGAATTTATCACAAAAACTTATAATGTAGCATCCTTCTATTTTGAGACTGATTTAACAAATATTCATTCTTTAGAAAAAATGATTATTTGGGTAAATAGTAGTTACTCAGTAAATATTCTGATTAATAATGTTGGTGCGGGTGGAACAGCCAAATTTGAACAAGTAAGTCCTAATTATATTAATAATATAATTCAATTAAACATAAGGGCTTTGACATATATTACCCACCAATTACTTCCAAATTTAAAAGCAACTAAGAAACCTTCTTTCGTTCTAAACGTATCAAGTATGGCAGCATTCTGCCCAATGGGGTATAAAACTGTTTACCCCGCTTCAAAAAAATATATTCAATTCTTTTCAGAAGGATTGAATTACGAACTTCACGATAAAAATGTAACGGTTGCCACCGTATTTCCGGGACCAATGAAAACCAATGCCGACGTTAGCGAGAGGATTGAAAAACAAGGGTTTATGATTAAAAAGTTATTGGTAACACCCAAAATAGTTGCTAAAGTTTCTCTTGAAAAATTATTTTCGGGTAAAACCTTCATTATAGTTGGTATGGCAAATAAAATAAATTATCTCTTACTAAAAATTGTTCCTACAAGTTTAATAGCTCCACTTTTGGCCAAAACTTTTAAAAAAGAATTAACTGATAATTCAATTTCGTATGAAAGCGCTTTTAATCATTCCAGAATTTAAGTTAGAACAAAATAATTCAATAATTTTTCTTGTTTTGACCACTGTTATATTTAGTTATGTGACTTATTGGATTTACATTCATTCAAACAGTTTTAAAATATTTTGCGCCAAATATTTTAAAGACGACAGTTTTATAATTCATAAAATTTTAATTGGAAGATTCTTAGGTTTCTTTGTTTTAGGAGTTGTCCCAATCTTAATATTAGTAAGCTTCACAAATTTTTCTCTTAATTCGCTTGGCCTACAATTCCCCATTGAAAATATTGACGTCCATTTAAAATGGATTTCTATTTTAGGTGTAATGGCTGTTTTTGTAAATTGGTTAAGGAGAAATAACAAAGAAAATTTATTAAAATACCCTCAAATTAGAATTAATAAATGGAATAAAGTTTTAGTGATTAAAAATATAATTTCTTGGAATTTTTATTTGATTGGTTACGAAATATTATTTAGGGGCGTTTTACTATTTCCATTGTACTATATTTTAGGTCCAGTACCAGCTATTATAATTAATTCTATATTATATTCCTTAGCGCATTTCCCGAAAGGTAAAAGTGAATCAATTGGCTCCATTTTATTAGGAACAATATTATGTGTGTTAACGCTAGAAACGGGCACTATCTATATTGCTTTTTTTGTCCATGTGATTCTCGCCATATCAAATTTTTTAATAAGCCTAAATCAACATCGAAAAATGGACTATTCTAACCTAAAATCAACAGCCTCATGAAAATTTGTGTTACAGGATCAACAGGATATATTGGCTCTTTACTCACTAAAAGGCTTTTACAAGAAGGTCATGAAGTTCATGCTTTAGTTCGATCTTCGAGCAAAGAATATCCTATTATAAATGATAATCTCACCCTCTTTAAAGGAGATTTACTCAATGAAGAGACCCTAATCAAAGCAATGGAGAATTGTTCTCAAGTGTATCATCTTGCTGCGCTTGCAAGTGTGTGGGCAAAAAATAGGGGCGATTTTTTTAATACAAATGTATTGGGCACCAAAAATGTACTAGAAACTGCATTAAAATGTAATATTAAACGGGTTGTTGTTTGTTCAACTGCGGGTGTATGGGGGGCATCATTTAATGCAACTATCTCTGAGGAAAGCACGAGAAAATGTGATTTTTTTAATGAATATGAAAGCTCAAAAGCCTTGTCCGAATTACTGATTAAAAATTATGTTATTCAAAAAAAACTTGATATTGTAATTGCAAGCCCTACTAGAGTATATGGTCCCTATCTTGCAGGGAAATCTGAATCTGTTACCATGCTTATTGAAAAATATGTGAATAAAAAATGGAGAATTGTTCCAGGGTCTGGAGAAAAAATTGGCAACTACATTTTTATTAATGATGTAATAAACGGACTTTATTTGGCAATGGAAAAGGGACAAAATGGACATACTTATATTTTAGGAGGAACCAATCATAATCTTAATGATTTTTTTGAAGTTTTAAAAAAGATTTCAAAAGTGAATGTTAAAATGTATAACGTTCCTATTTGGTCAATAATGTTGTTTGCAAAGTTTCAATATTTCTTAGCAAATAATTTCAATATTAAGCCATTAATTACACCGAAATGGATAGCCAAAATGAAATATGATTGGAAAGTTTCTTCGATAAAAGCGCAAAAAGAACTGGGCCTAGAAATTACCCCACTTGAAATTGGATTAAAAGAAACCACTGAGTGGATTCAGTATAAAAAAATGCATGAACCTTTAAATTAATATAAGATGCTTCCATTATACATACTTTGGACACAACTTATCCCAAAAAAAATGAGTTTTTTGAATCATTTTACTTTTGTAAATGACCTGTTTGTAAAAATTTAAAAAAATAATTTTCATCTTAATCAAATTAATATAAAAACAAAACGAAAACCATTATTAATAAAAATACCAAAAGTAATACTCTTAATTATCGGCTTTTTTGGCGATGGATTAAGGTTTCTTGGGATTAGAACTAGTATTTCTTCTTCGAATTTAAAAGCCTTATGTATTAATAATTTCTATTCAAATAATAAAGCTAAAAGTGAGTTTCAAATGAATTTTAAAACAGCCGATGAGGCTATTGAAGACGCCTTCAATTGGTTTAAAAACACACGTAAAATCATTTGATATTATCCTAAATATTTTATGCTAACGTTTATAATAAGAGCTACAACAATTAAGGTTTGTAGAAATAAAATCTTGTATCCATTTTATGCACAAGGTTTTGTAGAAATCACTTTTTTGTTGACTAGTTACACATTCTAAATAAAAAAATATTTTTTTCATATGCATTCAAAAAATTAAATAATTATTGTCCTGATTTATAGAATTCTTAACTTATAGGACATTCATTTTATAGTTCTGATTTAGTTTTACAATAGAACTTAAATTTTAATGTTTTGAAACGCACTTTATCAACATTCTTAGTTTTACTATTTACTTTTCAAATGGTACAAAGTCAAGT
>JADWMI010000216.1:3600-4618 GCA_015767395.1 Bacteroidota bacterium
TTTAAAGATAAAACCATTTGGATTACCGGTGCTTCTTCTGGTATTGGGGCAGCATTAGCCATTCAATTCAATGCTTTAGGAGCCAAGGTTATTGTTTCGGCCAGACGCATTGAAAAATTAATAGACCTAAAATCAAAATGCAAATTCAAGAAGGCGCTCATCCCTATTCCTTTGGATATTAAAGATCAAGAAGGTATTGATTTTGCAATTTCAGAAGTTAAAAAAATGGGACCTTTGCATTTAATGATTCACAATGCCGGAATTGCCCAGAAAGGATTGGTTATCAATACCTCACTGAAAGTTGATAGAGCTATTATGGAAACCAATTATTTTGGAACGATTGCCCTTACAAAAGCCGTGTTGCCCATTTTTATAAGTCAAAAATTTGGGTGGTTTGCTATTGTTTCTAGTATTTCAGGAGTTGTAGGTATACCAGGAAGATCAGCTTATGCAGCCTCTAAACATGCCTTGCAGGGGTTTTTCGAATCGCTGAGAGCCGAAAATTTTGATTGCAAACTAAATATTAGTATGATTATTCCAGGCTTTATCAATACCGAAATTACTTTAAAAGAACTTTGCGGGGATGGTACCCCTTATGGTAAATTTGAAAAATCGCACTTGCTGGGGATTTCAGCTGAACAATGTGCTGAAAAAATTATTCATGGGTTGGAAAGAAAAAGAAATTATATAAGCATTGGTAAATTTGAACTTATAGGTATATACATTCATCGATTTTCAAGAATACTATATAATTATTTGATTAAGCAAAACCCCATGAAGAGATGGCGAAATTTCATGAATTATTTTGAAGTAAAACATGCATCAGTAATTCAACAAGGTTAATGTTTTTTATTATTCGAACATAAAATTCCTTAAGAATTTAATAGGTAGTAAAATATTGAACAATATTGGTATTTTTAAAATACAGCAATAGATTAGACGGTTGTTATTGATTTTAAAAGTTTTAAAATCAAGGTAGTTGGAGTAGCGCTTCTAAGTTTTTGATAATATCAGTAGA
>JADWMI010000055.1:0-6577 GCA_015767395.1 Bacteroidota bacterium
CCATCATTATCATCATCACCATTTGGTGTTAAATCACATAAATCTCCTTCTCCATCATTATCAGTATCTAATTGGTCTGGATTTGCTGTATCTATACAATTATCAATAGCGTTATCAATACCATCATTATCATCATCACCAGTTGGTGTTAAATCACAAAGATCACCTTCACCATCACTATCTGTATCAAGTTGGTCCGGGTTTGGTGTATCTATACAACTATCAACTGCGTTATCAATATCATCATTATCATCATCACCAGTTGGTGTTAAATCACATACATCACCAATTCCATCATTATCAGTATCTAATTGGTCTAGATTTGCTGTAGTTGGGCAATTATCAACATCATTTAAAATAGTATCATTATCACTATCAACATCACAAACATCACCAATCCCATCTAAATCAGTATCTGCTTGGTCTGCATTTGCTGTATCTATACAATTGTCAATGGCATTGTCAATACCATCATTATCATTGTCACCTGTTGGTGTAGCATCACAAACATCTCCTATTCCATCTCCATCCGCATCTTCTTGACCTGCATTTGCTATAACTGGGCAATTATCATCCTCATTTAAAACACCATCTCCATCAGAATCAGGGTTGTCATTGTCTGCACTTATTTCAAAACTATCAACTGTCCATCTTGTTGGGTCTTCATAAGAGTAATATTTAAACGCAAAATAAACTGTTCCTGTAATGGCACTAATATCTGCATCTGCAATAATATATACTTTTTCTGTAGTACTATTATCGTGTATTAAAGGAGAAACATTAGGCACAGACTCCCAATTGAATTCACTTGGATTACTTGAACCATCATAATCGGAAGAATATAACAATTCTAATGGGTCGATTCCATAAGTCGCATCTGCATAAAACCTTAATTTTTCACCAGTATCATTATCAAAATTAATTGGTGTTTTGGTTATTAACCAATCTTTACTAGGTGTTGGCAAAGCCTCATATCCATTCATTCCATAAGAACCAGAATTATTTTCTCCATACACTCCAACATTGCACACCCAATTTTCGTCACTTTCTTCATTGTAAACTAAAAAGTTAACATTATTACAATCTTCAAAATATTCTTCAAATAAGATTTTTGGACCTACTAAAGTAGTTACATTTATTGGCGCACTAAAGTCAGAACGGTTATTGGCAACATCTCTTGCTTTAATAGTTATAGTATAACTTGTATCTGGACTTAAATTTGTGATTGACGTTGAAGTTGAAGTTGTTGGTTGTGTATAAACACCATCTACATATACCAAGTAATCGTACACCCCTTCATTGTCAGTTGAAGCATCCCAACTAACATCAAAAGATTTAATATCTATATTTGAAGCCAATAAATTTGTTGGCGTAGTTGGCGCCTCTTCATCAGAAGAACCTCCCATATTCCATTTGTCTTCTGCAGGCAAGCCTCCCCAAATTAAGGTAGCTAAATATGGATTGTCAATAAAGGGATTTCTGTTCTTTTGAATATTGGCAAGCTGGTCGTTTCTATTGGCTTCGAAAGGGGAAACAGGATCTTCAACATTCCATTGTAAAAATAAATTTACCATATTTGGATCAAGGCTATTTACAGTTCCTACACCCACATTTTTTGGTAAACAATTTGTTTCAAGAGCTTCCGATCCATCTCCATGATAACGGGTGTACATATACATTATAATACGAGCCACATCCCCTTTCCATTCATTACCTGGGTACCATTTATTATTACTAGTTAAATAAGAACCATCACCATTTCCATCTATAAATGGATAGTTGCTTCTCGTTGAATTACGTTGTTTATCTGCAGGACGTAAATTGTGCACATCAGTACCTGGACCAACCGAGGTAGTTACAAAAATAGGCTCTGCCAATGATTTAGAAAAAACATGCTCTCTATTCCAAACTCCTGTTCCGCCTCCTGGATCTTGTAGACTTTTATCTCTTGTCCTGTCAGTTGTAACATTTTCATCGGCGTCATCAAAGCCATAAATTAACAACACATTTGCTGTAATATCTGGATCTTCATCTGCCAGTTTACAAGCATCCCAAACATCAACAGGTGAACCTGTATAAGGAATCCCACTATGCGTACTAATTATTTTTGTTGCTAATTCTTCAAATAATACATCACCCGTTGCATTTAAGTTTACACCTTCATAATATGCTGGAGGAGTTTGACCAAAAAAAGAAGTGGTAATTAAAAATATTAATAGGAATGGTAATTTACTTTTCATTTGATAAAAATTTTGAGCTACAAACATATTATTATTCTGGAGTTTAAAATAATATTGTGAATAATAAAAAAACCTTAAACTTAATACCTCTAAAAAGAATTAGATTTCTTGTTTTTATTTACTACTAAAAACCTCCTGTAAACTTATTCAATAGCCGATAAAATCTCTTTTATCAAGTTATTATAGTCAATATTGTTCAATTCAAATTCAACAACATCTTTATTTTCATCAGGTTGAATTTCTCTTTGCTTCAACCTTTCTTTTAATTTACTATAGGTAACACCTAACCTAACTATTACCAAATCTTTTGATGGAATGATTATAACTCGTTGCCCTTGATAACCATCAGCAAAGTACATATCTTTTGGCACATCTGGCATATGTCCGCCTGCATTTAACCAAAACTGAGCGCCATATACACCTTCTGAGCTATTTGTTGGTTCTGCAGTGTAATTCACCCAACTTTCACTCATAATTTGTTCACCATTCCAGTTTCCTTTATTTAAATACAATAAACCAAACTTAGCCCAATCTCTAGTGTTTGCCCAGCCATAGGAAGACGCAACATAATTCCCTGCTAAATCAGTTTCAAAAATCATGGAATGCATTCCAATTTTATCAAATAAATCAGTATACCAAAAATCTAAGTATTCTTGATGTGTTTTAAATTTATCTCTAATAATTCCAGCCAACAAATTTGATGTTCCCGAAGAATAATTCCAAGTTTTATTTGGTTTTCCTACCAATGGTTTATGAATTTGAGATTTTGTCATATCTGTTTCAGCGTATAGCATCTTGGTTACATCTGAAATTTTGGTGTAATCCTCTTCCCACTCCAATCCACTATTCATTTGCAATAAATTATTAATCGTAATTTTAGATCTTTCATCATTGTTCCATGCATCAATAGGCGCGGGATCTTCATGATTTAACATTCCTTGGTAATTCATTACACCACAAACTGCACTCATCAAACTTTTACCCATTGACCAACCGAGAAGTTTCGAATTCTTATCTATCCCTTCAGAATACTTTTCTGAAATGATTTGATTTTTATAGACAATAAGTAACGATCGCGTAAGATCTTCCGGTGTATTCTGATTGAAATACGATTCAACAACAGCCTTCATTTTTTCATAATCTACATTTGAAAAAATCGTGTCTTTTTGGGGTAAATCCCCATAAGGAAACGGCAATTGTTTTGCCATTGTTTCTCTTTTTGGAACTAAAAATGGTTCATTCTCATTAAAATCATTATTAATCACAACTGCTCCCAGACCTTCTCTATAAATTGCTGTTCGACTTTTTAATCCAAAAACATTTGATGTTACAGACTTCTTTTCAGTATTTACCTTATTTGTTGCTATTGAAACGGGAGAGAAATTGTTATCGCTATTTTCAATTATTTCCTGTGACCTTTCAGCTACAAATATACCAGAAGCCACACTTTTAGCTGAATGACCCGATATTAGAACCAATTTTTGAAAATTACTATAAGCAAAATAAAATATTACCAATGCAACAATTGATAAACTAATTTTAAGACCTTTTTTCATTTTATCTGTTTTAACAAAAATATAAATAATGAAGGGATTTTGCTTATAAAATAAAATTTATTAAATTTACTAACCATTTGGTTAAACCAATTAGTTAATTCGTGAAAAATAAAAAAGACATAACAACCGAAAGCTTAATCCTAAAATCTGCAAAACGTATTTTTGAACGTAAAGGAATGGAAGGTGCTCGAATGCAAGAAATTGCAGATGAAGCCGGTATTAACAAAGCATTGCTACATTATTATTTCAGAAGTAAGCAATTGCTTTTTGAAGCCGTTTTTAAAAACGCTTTTTTATTACTAGCTCCTTCATTAAACAAAGTACTTAACAACGATTCTTCTTTGTTTGATAAAATCAGGGGATTTAGCAACAATTATATTTCGTTTATAATTAAACATCCCTATCTGCCCAATTTTATTATTCAAGAATTAAATAGAAATCCAAATTTTTTGAATCAAATAATTGAAAAGAAACATTTTCCTTCAATCGAAAAGTTTAAAAATCAAGTAGATCAAGGTGTAGCTGATGGCACCATAAAACCAATAGATCCATTTCAATTATTTATCAACTTGGTGAGTTTAAACATACTCCCCTTTTTAGCTGCACCGCTGTTAAAAAGTTTTTTAACCATAAATGATGCTGATTATCAACAACTTTTAGAAAATAGAAAAACTGAAGTGGCAGATTTCATTATTAATTCAATAAAAGCATAGGCATATGAAAAACTTCAACTTATTGTTATTTATTCTGTTTTCAATTGGAATTACTGCACAAGAGAAACTAAGCCTAACCGATTGCTATACATTGGTTAAAAAAAATTATCCGTTGGCAAAAAAAACTGATTTATTAGCAAAACAAAACGAGTTAGATTTAGAAATAATTAAAACTGGAAAACTGCCAAAATTAGATTTATTGGTACAGGCAAGTTACCAATCGGATGTTACAAAAACACCGTTTATGACAACTGAAACTGGTATTGAAGCACCAAACTTAGACCAGTATAAAACCAATATTTCCGTAAATCAATTAATTTATGCTGGTGGGAAAATAAACGCAACTTCGGAAGTGAAAATGGCCGAATTAAAAACACAACAAAAACAAATTGAGGTTAGTTTATACCAACTAAAAAATCAGGTGAATCAACTTTATTTTTCCATTTTACATTTGCAAGAAAAAAGAGCTTTGATAATCGCTAAGAAAAATCAGCTTTCCTCTCAATTAAAAGAAGTAAAAGCTGGTATTGAGTTTGGAACCATACTTCCAACTTCCGATACTGTTTTAGAAGTCGAATTGTTAAAAATTGAACAGCAACTTATTGAAATTGACTTGAACAAAATTAATTTGATTGAAACCCTATCAACATTAATTGGAAACAATATTGAAACCTCAACTACCTTTAAAAATCCGACGATTTCTACAAATTTAGATGCCGAAATATTAAGACCTGAACTCGACTTATTCCAATTAAAAAAAGAACAGATTGAAACTTCTGAAGCTTTAATTGGCAAACAAAACATACCCCAAATTGTTGGTTTTGCAACAGGTGGATTAGGAAATCCTGGTTTAAATATGCTTGAAAATGCATTTAAAAGTTATTATTGGGTTGGCGTAAAATTAAATTGGAATGTTTTTGACTGGAACGCCACTAAAAAAGAGCGCGCATCTTTACTTGTTAACAAAGATATTATTGACAATGAAGCAGAAATTTTTAATCTGAACACAAATATAGCCTTAAACCAACAAGCCTCTGAAATAAACAAAGTTGAAGCATTTATTTCAACAGATAAAACCATTATTGAATTAAGAAAACGCATATTAAAAGCTTCTGAATCACAACTCAATAACGGAGTCATAACATCCTCTGCATATATTATAGAACTCACAAATTTATATGAGGCAGAAAACAATTTAAATACCCATAAAATTCAATTATTATTAGCCAAGGCCAATTATAACATCACTCAAGGAAATTAAAACCAAGCTTATGAAAGTTACACACATTTTAATAGGAATAATCATAACGTTAAACATACTAATTTCATGCAATAGCAATGACAATAAAGCTGATGGTTATGGGAATTTTGAAGCTACTGAAATAACAATTTCAGCTGAAAATAATGGGAAAATCATTCAATTTAACTTAGAAGAAGGTCAGACCTTAAAAAGCAACGATTTCATTGGATATATAGACACCATTCCTCTTAATTTATCAAAAGAACAATTATTGATTTCAAAAAAAGTAATTTCCTCAAAATCTGAAGGTGTACTGTCGCAAATTAGTGTTTTAAAAGCCGAATTGAAAACAGCAAAAATTTCAAAAAAGAGAACTGAAAATTTAATTAAAGAAAATGCTGGAACACAAAAACAGTTAGATGATATTGATGGAAAAATTGATGTCATAAAAAATCAGATTCGAAGTATTGAAATTCAAAATGCATCGGTTATCAACGAATTAAAAAGTATAGATGTTCAAGTACAACAAATAGACGATAAAATTCAAAAAAGCATTATTATAAATCCTGTAAACGGAACCATTTTATCTAAATATACCGAACCAAATGAAATCACTTCATTTGGAAAACCACTTTATAAAATTGCAGATTTAAGCATCATGAAACTACGTGTTTATATAAGTGAAACACAACTTTCATCTATAAAAATCGGACAAGAAGTAACTGTAAAAATTGATAATAATGAATCATTGAAAAATTATAAAGGAATTATTTCTTGGATTTCATCTGAAGCCGAATTTACACCTAAAATAATTCAAACAAAAGAAGA
>JADWMI010000055.1:6677-11730 GCA_015767395.1 Bacteroidota bacterium
CATGTTGGTTATATGCCTGGAAAATTTTCACTTTATCAAGATTTAACAATTGAAGAAAATTTAGAATTTTTCGCTACTATTTTTGGAACTACCATAGAAGAAAACTACGAATTAATAAAAGATATTTACATTCAAATTGAACCTTTTAAAAATAGACGCGCTGGAAAACTATCTGGTGGTATGAAACAAAAGCTAGCGTTGTGCTGTGCCCTAATTCACAAACCAAAAGTGTTGTTTTTAGATGAACCAACAACTGGAGTTGATCCCGTTTCAAGAAAGGAATTTTGGGAAATGTTAAAACGTTTGCAACAAAAAGGCATTACAATGTTGGTTTCAACGCCTTATATGGATGAAGCCGAATTGTGCGATCGCATAGCATTAATTCAACATGGACAAATTTTGCAAATTGATACACCAAAAGAAATTGTAAAACATTTTCCAAAAACAATTTTCAATGTAAGCGCCAACGATATGTATAAATTAATTAAAAGTTTAAAAGAATATGAACACAATTATAGTGTGTACCCTTTTGGTGAGTTTGTGCATTATACCGATAAAAGAGACGATTTTAAACCTAAGGAATTAATAGCATTTTTAGAAGGCAAGAGCTTGAATAACATAAAAATAGAAAAAACAAAACCGACTATAGAAGATACTTTTATGGAATTGGCTAAATAAAGCATAAGGTTTCGTCAACCTGAATTTATTTCAGGTTCACATAATACATAGAAATAAATATCTTGAGATTCTAAAACAACACTTCAACAAGCTCAGTGTGACAACAAAATGACAGGATTCATAACAAATAAAAAATGACAAAAGAAACCGTAATACAAGTTGATAATTTAACCAAAAAGTTTGGTGACTTTACAGCTGTGGATTCCATTTCTTTTGAAGTGAAAAAAGGAGAGATTTTTGGCTTTTTAGGTGCCAATGGTGCTGGAAAAACAACAGCTATGAAAATGTTGATCGGCATTTCAAAACCAACTTCTGGGAATGCTCAGGTTGCAAATTTTGATGTTTACAAAAACACAGAAGACATCAAAAAAAATATTGGGTATATGAGCCAGAAATTTGCCTTATATGACGATTTAACGGTGAAAGAAAACATTACTTTTTTTGGAGGAATTTATGGTTTGTCACGAAAAATTATTAAAGAAAAAACGGCTTTGCTAATTGAAGAACTAAACCTGCAAGAAGTCACCAACCAATTGGTAGGGTCATTACCATTGGGCTGGAAACAAAAAATATCATTTTCCGTCGCATTATTACACAATCCAAAAATTGTTTTTTTGGATGAACCAACAGGTGGGGTTGATCCCATTACACGCAGACAATTTTGGGAGATGATTTATAAAACAGCCAATAACGGAACAACCATTTTTGTAACAACACACTATATGGATGAAGCCGAATATTGCGATCGCGTTTCTATTATGGTAGATGGCAAAATTGAAGCGTTAGATACGCCAAAGAATCTAAAAAAACAGTTCAACGCTACAACTATGAATGATGTGTTTTTAAAATTAGCCAGAGGATGAAACGAGTATTAATAAAATTTAAAATCAATTTTCTTTTTGAAAATTTTAATGCGAGAACGAAGTGGCTACATGCGTTTTCAATTTTTGAATTTATTTTTATAAATAATGATTTCAAAAATTTATACCTGTGAAAAGATTTAAAGGCTTCATAAAAAAAGAGTTCTACCATATTTTTAGAGATAGGCGGTCATTGTTTATTTTGTTTGGAATGCCCATTGTTCAAATTATGCTGTTCGGCTTTGCCATTACCAATGAAATTAACAATGTTAATATTGCAATCTTGGATCATTCAAAAGATGCTACCACGCAAGAAATTATCAATAAAATTGCTTCTTCCAAATATTTTAGTGTTCAAGATTATATTGAAAATGAAGCTGCTATTGAAACATCATTTAAAAAAGGAAACATAAAAGCGGTGTTGGTTTTTGAAAAAGATTTCAGTAAAAAACTAACAAAAGAAAACAATGCAGCAGTTCAAGTTATTGCTGATGCTACAGATCCAAATACGGCAAATACCATTAGCAATTATACCAATGCTATTTTACAAACCTATCAGAAAGAACTAAATGCAAGCACAAAAGTACCATATCAAATTCAGCCAAAAACACGTATGGTTTACAATCCCGAATTAAAAAGTGTGTTTATGTTTGTTCCTGGCGTTATGACCATCATTTTAATGTTGGTTTCAGCCATGATGACTTCTATCTCCATCACACGCGAAAAAGAATTAGGCACTATGGAAGTGCTATTGGTATCGCCATTAAAACCAATTTTAGTCATTGTCGGAAAAGTTGTTCCGTATATTTTCTTATCCGTAATCAATGCAACAGTAATTATTTTGCTAGGTATTTTTGTCTTTAAAATGCCCATTGAAGGAAGCTTATTTTTACTAAGTTTAGAAAGTGTTTTATTTATAATTACTTCGCTTTCTTTAGGGATTCTAATTTCAACAGTTGCAGCATCGCAACAAACTGCTATGATGATTTCATTAATGGCATTAATGCTTCCCACCATATTATTATCTGGATTCATTTTTCCAATTACAAGTATGCCAATGGTTTTACAAGTTATAAGTAATGCCATTCCTGCCAAGTGGTTTATCATTATTTTAAAAGGAGTTATGCTAAAAGGTGTTGGTTTAGAATTTATTTGGAAAGAAACCTTGATTCTTCTTGGAATGACCCTGTTTTTTACTGCCTTAAGTGTGAAAAAATATAAAATACGATTAGAGTAAACTCCCTAACCCCCGAAAGGGGAATTAAATTGAAAAACATAATAAACAAGAGTTATAATAAAAAATTCCAGATACCAGTTACAAAATACTAGCTACAAGAAACAAAAAATGAAAACAATAGGATTTATAATACAAAAGGAGTTCAAGCAAATCTTTAGAAATAAAGGAATGCTTCCTATTATTTTTATAATGCCCATTATTCAATTAATAATTCTCTCCAATGCGGCAACATTTGATATTCTAAATATTAAATTCTCTTATATTGACAATGACAAAAGTTCATACTCAAGGGAATTAATTGAAAAATTTGAAGCTTCAACTTATTTTAATATTCAAAGCCATTTTCCTTCAAGTAAATTGGCAAATGAAGCGATGCTAAACGGAGAAGTTGATGTTATTTTAGAAATCCCTTCAAATTTTGAACGCAATCTTTTAAAAAATAAAAAAACTGATTTAAGTGTTACAATTAATGCCATTGATGGCGCTGCAGCAGGGGTTGAAAATGTTTACATCACCCAAATTGTACAGCGTTTTAATAAAAACGTGAGGGTTGATTTATTGCAACCTTCCGATATCATAAATTTACCCAAAACCATTGAAAGTATTCCGTTGTTTTGGTTTAACGAAACTTTAAACTACAAAACGTTTATGGTTCCTGGAATACTGGTTTTACTGGTAACTATGATAACTTTATTTTTATCAGGTATGAATATTGTTCGGGAAAAAGAAATTGGAACTTTAGAACAAATTAATGTAACACCCATTAAAAAACACCAATTCATTATTGGTAAATTATTCCCGTTTTTTATCATCGCTATGGTACTTCTAACAGTAGGATTAATTATTGCAAAAGTATTATTCAATGTTCCAATTATTGGAAGTTTAGGATTGATGTATTTTTACACATCCATTTATATCTTCGTTGTTTTAGGTATTGGATTGTTTATTTCTAATTTCACTGATACGCAACAGCAAGCCATGTTTATTGCTTGGTTTTTTATGGTGATTTTCATTTTAATGAGTGGCTTATTTACACCTATTGAAAGCATGCCGCTATGGGCACAACATTTAACGGAATTCAACCCTGTTCGCTATTTTGTTGAAGTCATGCGAATGGTCATGTTAAAAGGATCGGATTTTACAGATATCACACCTCAATTGATTAAAACATTTGCTTATGCCGTTGTTATGAATGGTTTGGCGGTAATTAGTTATAAAAAAATAACCTAACTAACATCTATTTTGTAATTTTGTATTTAGAATCATTCTAAAAAGAGCACATGATAGATATTGAAAAGGTAAGAGCTGATTTTCCAATTTTAAAAGAAAAAGTAAACGGAAAACCACTTGTATATTTGGATAATGCCGCTACTAGCCAAAAACCTCAAATTGTAATTGACAGTATTGTAAATTATTACACAACTATAAATTCAAATATTCATAGAGGTGTTCATACTTTAAGTCAGAAAGCAACCAATGCGTATGAAGATTCTCGATTAAAATTACAGCAACATTTCAATGCGAAAAAAAGCTGCGAAATTATATTAACAGCGGGAACAACGCACAGTATTAATATAGTTGCAACAGGTTTTACTTCTTTGTTAAATGAAGGTGATGAACTTATTGTTTCGGCTATGGAACACCATTCAAATATTGTTCCTTGGCAAATGTTGTGTGAAAGTACAGGTGCCATTTTAAAAGTAATTCCAATGAATTATGAAGGGGAATTATTAATGACCGAATACGACAAACTGCTATCTAATAAAACAAAAATAGTATTTGTAAATCATGTATCAAACGCTTTAGGAACCATCAATCCAATTAAAGAAATTATAGACAAAGCCCATCAAGTTGGTGCTGCAGTTTTGATTGATGGTGCACAAAGTTGTCCGCACATAAAACCTGATGTCCAAGAATTAGATGCTGATTTTTACGTTGCTTCTGCTCATAAACTTTGTGGCCCTACAGGTGTCGGAATCCTGTATGGAAAAGAGGAATGGTTAAACAAATTACCACCTTATCAAGGTGGTGGTGAAATGATAAAGCAAGTGACTTTTGAAAAAACTACTTATGCAGATTTACCTCATAAATTTGAAGCAGGAACACCAAATATAGCTGGTGTTATTGCTTTTGGAACTGCTATTGATTATATGAATAATATAGGCTTTTCAAATATTGAAACTTACGAAAATGAATTATTGCACTACGCAACAGAGAAATTATTGCAGATTGAAGGATTGAAAATTTATGGAACTGCTGCTAAAAAAACAGCCGTAAT
>JADWMI010000217.1 GCA_015767395.1 Bacteroidota bacterium
AAAGTTGCGCGCTCCTTTATTAAACCGACGACCTTGGAAACGTATACCTCACTTATGTCGTTTAATTCTATGTGAAGCTTTTTAAAATCATTTGCTAAACCATCATTTGATTGTTTTTGCATATAGTGATGATTGTACCATTTTGTTTTTTCAGGATCAAATCTCGCACCAGCTTTATGAACGCGATCTAAATCAAAGGCGTTTACTAATTCTTCTAAAGTAAAAATCTCTTCCTCAGTTCCCGGGTTCCATCCCAAAAACGCAAGAAAGTTTATAACGGCTTCTGGAAAATAACCATCTTCACGATAGCCACGAGAAACGCCTCCTGTATTATGGTCTTTGTAAGCCAATGGAAACACTGGGAACCCAAGCTTATCCCCATCGCGTTTACTTAATTTCCCTTTTCCAGTAGGTTTTAAAATAAGGGGTAAATGAGCGAATTCCGGCGCCTCCCAGCCAAAGGCATCGTATAGTTGTTTATGTAAAGCCAAAGAAGGCAACCATTCTTCACCACGAATTACATGCGTTATTTCCATAAGGTGATCGTCTACAATGTTTGCCAAATGGTAGGTTGGCATGCCATCACTTTTAAACAGAACTTTGTCATCAAGAATATTTGTGTCTATTTTAATATCGCCACGAATAATATCAGTTAAATGAAGGGTTTCGTCTTTTGGGGACAAAAACCGAATAACATAATCTTCTCCATTATCTAGCTTTGTTTGTGTTTCTTCTACAGACAAGACTAGTGAATTTACCAATCGACCTTTTTCGCGATTATGCCAATTATATATAAACGTCTTTCCTTTTGCTTCATGATCTTTTCTGTGAAAGTTTAATTGTTCTGATGTATCGAATGCATAATAAGCTTTTCCTTGATTAATCAGCTTATCAGCATATTCTTTATATAAATGTTTACGCTCACTTTGTCTATATGGACCAAATTTTTCATTTGTGTTTGGCCCCTCATCAAAAGGTATTCCACACCACTTTAAAGCCTCAATAACATACTCCTCAGCACCTTCTATATAACGCTTTTGATCAGTATCTTCAACGCGCAAAACAAAAGTTCCGTCATGTTTTTTTGCAAATAAATAATTAAATAATGCGGTACGAATACCACCAATATGTAACGGACCAGTAGGACTTGGCGCAAAGCGCACACGAACGTTTTTGTTCATTTAAAATAAATTTATGGCAAAGATAAAACGATAATTATAAAATGCTAGACTTTGGCATTAATCATTTCTTTTGGAACACGTTTATTCATGATTTTAAACCACAAAGGAGGAATTAATGATAAAACCACAGAAGTCGGATAGCCGAAAGGCATTTGTGGGCTATCTGCATGGCATTCCAATACCTGATATTTTTTTGATGACTTAAAATGATGATCACTATGTCTAGTTAGTTCATATAAAACAATTCTTCCAATCACGTGGTTAGAATTCCAAGAATGAATTGCTCTAACCCTTTCGTACCGACCAGAAGGTGTTTTCAGCCTCAGCAAACCGTAGTGTTCTATATAATTCACCGTTTCCAAAAGTAAGAACCCAATAATGGCACTAATAAAAGCAACAAAGAAACCCAGTTTTCCCCAAAGATAAAATATAGAGAGCAAGAATAATGCTTGAATAATTAGATACCAAAGCATATCATTTTTAAGACTAAAGAATCCGTTCCCTTGATTTTTTAATAGTTTAGCTTGAATTCGCCAAGCATTTATATATTGTTTAAAAACAGAAGTAAACCAAAAAGAATAAATAGGCTGATTGTACTTCGCCGTTGCCGGATCTTCTTTAGTTGCAACGTGTAGATGATGTCCAAAATTATGCTCAATATAAAAATGCATATATAAAGAGGGCAACAACAAAATCTTACCCAAAATGCGCTCACTAGTTGATTGTCTGTGTCCTAGTTCGTGGGCGACATTAATGCCGTTGACACCTAAAACTATCCCTGTAGATAAAATTAAACCAATAATTTCATATGTTTTTAAGGGAGAAGATGTTATGGTGGTTATGGTAAAAAGAAGCAAGCCAAATACAATAGGAATATTTAAGTAAAGCATCCAATCGAAAACTTTATTTATTGATTTTATGTTTAACTCTTCTTTATCATAATTGTTGTTTTGTTGTGGCATTAATAATTCGAGAACGGGAATTACAGCAAAAGCATATATCGGTGTAAAATAACTCCAAGGCCCTTGAATAAGTAAACCAATGAAAGCGGTTGTTGGAATTGTTAATGCTGCAAGGTATTTTAAATCTTTGAGCGATATGTTTGAAATGCGGTTCATTTTAACAGAATGTTATTAAATTTAGTAATTAGTAGGTTAAAATAAAATTGTAGATTAGTAAGTTAATAAATGTACAAAAAAGAGATTTGACAAGCTTCAATACTATTTTAATAAAATTAGAAAGCTTTGTAAAGAGGTTTTATACTAATGAGCTTATAAAAGGAGGCATCTTGTTTTTTGCTGTTGGCCTACTGTATTTAATTTTAACCTTACTTATAGAACATTTCTTATGGTTAAACCCAACAGGGAGAACCATTTTATTTTGGCTTTTTATAGCACTTGAAGCAACGCTTCTTTTTAAATTTATTTTAAAACCACTTTCAAAATTATTTCGAGTTCAAAGCGGAATAAACCATAAGGACGCTTCTAAAATTATCGGAAATCATTTCCCAGAAGTGAGCGATAAGCTTCTTAATTTATTACAACTTAATGAAGCAGGAACACAAACGGAATTGTTGTCGGCAAGTATTGAGCAGAAATCATCTCAATTAAAACCAATTCCATTTAAGCTAGCTATTAATTTTAATAATAACCTTAAATACTTGAAGTATGCGGCAATACCAATTGTTGCCCTGTTAATTTCTTTTGTTTTTACCGATAAGAACTGGTTTAGCGATAGCTACAAGCGTGTTGTTCATTTTCAAACGGCATATGAGCCACCGGCACCATTTCAGTTTTATGTTCTAAATGAGGATTTACAAACAACAGAAAATAAAGACTTTAAATTGATTGTGAAAACGACTGGAGATGTTACGCCTGACAATCCGCTAATAGTTTTTGGTGATGAATTTTATTTCTTGCAACAAAAATCACCAAATGAGTTTGAGTATTTGTTTTCACAACCCAAATCGGATATTTCATTTCATTTTTCCGCAAATAATGTTTTATCAAAACCTTATAAACTCGAGGTAATTGAAGTGCCAGCGTTATTAAGTTTTCAAATGTTTTTAAATTATCCCAGTTACACCTTAAAAAAGGATGAGATATTTAAAAATTCAGGAAACGCAATTGTTCCACAAGGGACTAAAATCACATGGCGGCTAAATACTAAAGCGACAAGCGGAGTAAGATTATATTCAACAGACACACTTGATTTTGCCAACGAAGAAACAGATAAATTCAATGTGTCAAAAAATGTTTACGACAACCTAGATTATAGCATAAACATTAGCAATACAAAACTAAAGGATTTTGAGAGTTTGGCGTTTAATATTTCTGTAGTTAAAGATGAATTTCCTGAACTTAAAATTAAATCAGAAATTGATTCGCTAGAGAATCAAACACTTTATTTTTATGGACAAGCAAGCGATGATTATGGCATAAGTAAATTACAACTTGTTTATTTTCCAACCAATAACGAAGATAACAAAAGTGTTGAGCCCATCCCTATTGGTAAATCAAATTTTAATGAATTTATAAGTGTTTTTCCAAATAACCAAAAGCTTGAAGAAGGTGTTTCGTATCAACTATATTTTCAGCTATTTGATAATGACAAGGTTAATAAAAGAAAGAATGTGAAAAGTAAGTTATTTACTTACAGGAAGTTAACAAAAGAAGAAGAGGAGCAAAACAAATTACAAGAGCAAAACGAAACCATAAGTGATTTAAATAAATCTCTTAAAAAAATTGAAGATCAAGACAAACAATTAGAGGAATTTTCTAAGACTCAAAAAGAAAAACAAGAGCTTAATTTTAATGACAAGAAGAAACTAAAATCTTTTTTAAAACGCCAAAAGGAACAGGAACAAATGATGAAAAACTTCAACAAACGATTAAAAGATAACTTGGAAGATTTTCAGAAAGAAAACAAAAAAGAAGACACATTTAAAGAAGACCTAAAAGAGCGCCTAAAAGAGAATGAAGAACAATTAAAAAATGACGAAGAACTCCTCAAAGAATTGGAAGAGTTGCAAGAGAAAATTAACAAAGAAGAATTAACAGAAAAGCTCGAGCAACTTGCAAAACAAAACAAAAATAAAAAAAGGAGTTTAGAGCAATTACTGGAGCTGACTAAACGATATTACGTTGGTAAAAAACTTGAGAAACTTCAAAAGGAATTAGAAAAACAAGCTGAGGAACAAAATAAACTTTCTGAAGAATCTGATGAAAACAATACAAAAGAGAGACAAGAGGATTTAAATAAAAATTTTAAAGAATTTCAGAGCGAGTTAGAAAAGCTTCAAAAGGAAAATAGCGAATTAAGAAAACCAATGGATATTCCTCGTAACGAAAAAGGAGAGAAAGAGGTAAATGAAATGCAAGAAAATGCAGCGGATGAATTAGAAGAAAAGGAGCAATCAGAAGATGAG
>JADWMI010000218.1 GCA_015767395.1 Bacteroidota bacterium
GTCAGCTTATTTCGTAATATATTATAATGAATTTAATATGAGGATATTATAATTTTGTGTTGTACATTTAATGTAAATCTAAAAATAGTTGCACATGTTTAAAATCAATCTAAAATTAGCAGTATTAACCTTATTGGTTGTTTCATTTTCTGTATTTTCTTGCAAAAATGATTCAACTCAAAATGAAAGTAAACTCTCAGTAGAATTTGAAAAGTACGAACTTGAAAACGGGCTTGATGTTATTTTACATCAAGATAAAAGTGATCCTATTGTTTCTTTAGCAATTCAATATGGTGTTGGTTCAAATAGAGAAAAAACAGGTAGAACTGGATTTGCTCATTTATTTGAGCATATGTTATTTCAAGAATCTGAAAATGTAGCACAAGATCAGTTTTTTAAGAAAATTCAAGATATTGGAGGTACTTTAAATGGTGGTACTTGGAAAGATGGAACCATTTATTATGAAGTTGTTCCTAAAAACGGATTGGAAATGGTCTTATGGCTAGAAAGCGATAGAATGGGCTTCTTAATCAATACAGTGACTGAATCTGCTTTTTACAATCAACAAGAAGTAGTGCAGAATGAAAAAAGACAACGTGTTGATAACAATCCATACGGACATACAGGATGGGTAATTGATAAAAATTTATATCCCGAAGGTCATCCTTACAGTTGGCAAGTTATTGGTGAATTGGTTGATCTTCAAAATGCAACCGTTGAGGATGTTAAGGAGTTTTATAATGATTTTTATGGACCAAACAATGCAACAATTGTTTTGGCTGGAGATTTTGAGACCGAGGATACCAAAGCGCTAGTGGAAAAATATTTTGGTGAAATTAAAAGAAGAGTAGAAGTTACACCGTTAGATCCTATGCCAATTACGATTACTGAGACTAAACGTTTATATCATGAAGATAATTTTGCAACTTCGCCACAATTAAATATGGTTTGGCCAACCCTTCAACAATATACCGACGATGCTTATGCACTAGATTTTTTAGGAGAAATTATGTCTAGCGGGAAAAAAGCAGTATTGTATAAAGTGCTTGTTGAAGAAAAGGAATTAACTTCAAGAACCAGCGCTTATAATTATTCTCAAGAATTGGCGGGTATCTTTAGAATATCTATTACAGCGAATAGTGGCAAAAGTTTAAATGATATTGAAAAAGGAATTTTTGAATCCTTTGAATTATTTGAAAAAGAGGGTATAACAGACAGAGATATTGAACGCATTAAAGCAGGATTGGAAACTGATTTTTATAATGGAATTAGCAGTGTGTTAGGGAAATCTTTTCAACTAGCACAATACAATGTGTTTGCTGGTACTCCGCAATTTATTGAAGATGATATTGAAAATATTAAAAAAGTGACCAAAGAGGATGTGCTGCGTGTATATGAGAAATATATCAAAGACAAACCTTTTTTAATTACCAGTTTTGTGCCGAAGGGACAACTTGATTTAATAGCTGAAAACTCTGAGAAGGCAGCTGTTGTTGAAGAAGAAATTAAAGAAAATGTAACTAAAACTGTTGAAGAGACTAGAGATGAAATAGTAAAAACACCTTCAAGTTTTGATCGATCAGTTGAACCAGCAGAAGGAATCACACCAAAATTAAATGTTCCAGACAGTTGGGCAGTAACATTAGATAATGGAATGAAAGTTTATGGTATTGAACAAAATGAGATTCCAACAGTGAACTTTAGTTTAGTAATTGAAGGCGGGCATTTATTAGATGATATCAATAAAAATGGAGTAGCTAATTTGATGACTGATATCATGATGGAAGGAACGGCAACTAAAACACCGTTAGAATTAGAAGAAGAGATTGAAATGTTAGGGGCTAGTATCAATATGTATACGACCAATGAATCTATTGTATTTAGAGGAAATACACTGGTAAGAAACTTTGATAAAACAATGAAATTAATCGAAGAAATTTTATTAGAACCTCGTTGGGATGAGGAAGAATTTACTCGTATAAAAACCAGGACAATCAATCAAATTAAGCGCTCAGATGCCAATCCAAATGCTGTTGCACAAAGGGTTTATAACAAAGTATTATATGGTGATGATCATATTTTTGCGTATCCAACAAGCGGAACAGTTGCTTCAGTAGAAGCCATAACTATTGATGATTTAAAGAGTTTTTATGAAGTTAATTTTTCACCGTCTGTAAGTAATTTTCATATTGTTGGAAAAATTAACCAAGCATCAAGTCTGGAAAGTTTAAATGGTTTAGAAGAAAGATGGGTAGCCAAAGATGTAAAAATTCCAGAGTACCCAATTTCAAATAATAGAGATGAATCATCACTATATTTTGTTGATATTCCAAACTCAAAACAATCTGTAATTAATATTGGATATATTTCAATGCCAAGAACGGATGAAGATTATTATGCCGCAGAGGTTATGAACTATAAATTAGGAGGTTCCTTTTCAGGAAATGTAAACCTAATACTTCGTGAAGAAAAAGGATATACTTATGGCGCTCGAACAGGTTTTAACGGCTCAAAAATCCCTGGAACTTTTACGGCTTCTTCAAGTGTGCGTACAAACACAACAGGAGAGTCTGTTCAAATTTTTAAAGATGAAATTAAAAAATATAAAGAAGGTATTAGTGAAGAAGATTTAGAATTCACGAAAAATGCTTTGATAAAATCAAATGCACGTCGTTTTGAAACACAGTTCTCATTGTTAGGGATGTTGCAGGAAATGAGTAGTTATAGTTTAGATCCAAATTATATTGCAGGTGAAGAAACTATAATTAATAACATGACATTTGAACAGCATAAAGAATTGGCTAATAAGTATTTAGATGAATCAAAAATGCTATATTTAGTTGTTGGTGATGCTGCCACACAATATGCTCAATTTAAATCAATGGATTTTGATGAGGTGAAATTAATAACTAAAGAGGGTGAAGAAGTTGATTTACAAGATGTAAAACAATAATTTATTATTACAGTTAAAAAAGGTTTCCAATAACATTGGAAACCTTTTTTTTTGTTAGAAAATTTAGAATAAATTACTTTTCGAGAAGAATTCCATATAGTAATAACATTTTACTTATTATTGTTTTCTAAAAACGCCTGCAAATAATAATCCACCAATTATTCCCATTAAAATAAATACGACTTGTTCGTATAAATTATCTGCCATTATGATGGATGAATTTAAAAAAGAGTGGCTCAATCCCATAAAAGACTTGCTACCGGGAACTAACATCACAATTCCTTGGGTAAGAAAAACAGTTTTTGGCGTTTTGGTAATTCTATTAAATAAATTACCAATGGCAACTGCAGCGATGGTTCCAATAAAGGTGCTAAATAACACACCATATCCTGAAAATAATACGGTGAGGAAGAAAACAGAAACGCCGGTAACAACTCCTAAAAACATATCTTTTTTACGAACTTGGAAAATGGCCAAAAGGCTAACTGAAAACAAAGGGATTCCACAAAACATAATCCATTTAGGTAAATCAGATACGTGAACTAATTGCTTGAAATCTATGACGGAAGACATAATTGCCAAGCCTAATAAAACCCCGAAAAACTGTTTAAATAAAGAAATAATAGCGTCGAATAGTTTGGCCCCTCCAGAAACAAGGTTTTTGGAAGTGATTTCTTCTAAAGAAGTGGTTATGGCTAGTCCCGGGACAAAAACAATAATAGCCGATAAAATTGTAATACCAACATTTAGTTCAGGAAATATAAGATGTAATAAACTAGCGAAAATTGTAACAACAAACGATATTAAGGACTCTAAAATAGTTTCTAAATAATTTGATTTACTTGATAAATAAACGATTAGATATACAATAGCACCCATTAATACAGCAAAAACAAAAGAAATCCAATTGGTGCCAATCATTAAACTAAATGCACCAGAAGCAATTGCATAAGAAAGTGTTAATACAAAATGATTTACTTTTTTAGTTTCGTCATTAATTAGTTTTAATTCATGGTGTACATCAGAACTATCAATTTCTTTAGAAATAACCTTATTTGTAACTTCAACCACACGTGATAATCCACCAAGATTAAGTACTCCTGGAGGAATACAATCTATGTAATTATATGTTTGTTCGTCTTCTTCATAAAAAACATAGTTTATCCAAGTTGGCAAGTCCATAAACACGCCATTAATGCCTTGTGTTTTAGAAACTTTGGTTAAATAGGTTTGGATTTTATACGAAGGAATACCATAAATATGAAGAGCCTTTCCTAACTCAATAATAAACTTGTATTTTTTAGGTATTTTCATAGTTGAAAATTAAAAGATATCGTTACAAAAAAAAAGAATCTGTCAAAAAACGCTATTTTAGGTCTTCATTCTGAACTGGTTACTGAGCTGAGTCGAAGTATTGTTTTAGAATCTCATCATGAGAACTTATATATCGACAACACTCAATAACTGGTCGCTGAGCGAAGTCGAAGCGCAGGTTGACTAATAATATTTTTTTTAACAGTTTTATTTTATTATTTAGTTAACCACTTTCTAGCATTTATAAAAGCCGCTGCCCAAGGTGAAACTTCATCTTTTCTACCAACAGGATAATTGGCCCAATTCCATTGGA
>JADWMI010000219.1 GCA_015767395.1 Bacteroidota bacterium
GGATTATACCCTCTTTTATTAAGAGGAAATACTTCACTTTCACATTATGTCACTTCACTTTCACATTAAGTCACTTCAGTCGGATACTTCTATTTCCCCTTGGCTTTTGCTCTACATTCGCACTAGAAAAAAAGTAAAACAAATTAATTAAAAAATTAATAATCATGGAAACGGCAAAATCAATTATTAGAAAAGCCCAAAATCAAAAATTCCAATCAACTAAAAAGATACATCTCCTAAAAATATACTTCTCTTTATCTATTTTAGGACTGTTATTTTCATGTACAACTGAAGAGGAAGGGATTTATTTTAATGAAACGTATGAAACGTATGAAATGAAGGAGGGTTATTCAAAGATTGAAATACAAATACTCGACTTCATTAACGATTATAGAGTGACAAGAAACTTGCAGCCTTTAAATAGATTGAACAGCATTTCTTCGGTTGCCTTATCTCATACCAAGTATATGATTGGAACAGGCATGGTAAGTCATGATAAATTTTCGGAAAGGAGTGACTTTTTAATGATTAATGAAAACGCACAATCAGTTGGGGAGAATGTAGCCTATGGACATGGTACAGCTAAAGATGTCGTAAATGCATGGATAAAGAGTGATAGTCACAGAGCCGTTATTGAAAATGAAAATTATACAGAATTTGGAATTTCTGTAGAAAAGAGCAGTGAAGGAAGAAATTTTTTTACACAAATTTTTATCGTAAAGTAAAGCAATAAATACAATCCTATCAGGACATTTAACAAGCTGGAGTTACTACAATAATTCGGACAATATTTTAAGACTGTTTTACAATTTAAAATATGTGGCATAGGTCTTAGAAAAATTGTCCACCCTTTTGTTGCAATATCAGTTTAGAAATTGTTGAGTTTAAAATGCTTGATTAACTCCGAAATAAATACCGCTGTTTCCATTTTCCCCAAAACCAGCACCGAAACGTAATAACGTATTTTGATCTTTTGTAATCTTATAACGAATACCTCCACCAATACTAGGCTTTATCTCTTGAAGTAAATTTTCAGGCTGATCTGCAACTTCACCAATCAAGCCAAATAATGCCAACCCCCAACGAGTGTGAAAACGTAAGCGATATTCTGCTTGAAGGACGTACATATAATCATCCATAAATCTACCAGCATAATAGCCACGAGCCCTGTAACCCCCTCCAAACCATGCTTCTGCTTGAAAAGGAACAACACCATAATTACTTTCAAAATAAAGCTGTGTAGCTAATATACTATTTTTACCTAATGGGATATACTCTCTTATATCGGCTATGTACTTGTTGAAATTGTATGTGGAACCGAAGTTTTTACTTGAAAACTGAGCACTTAAATTAATAAAATGTCCACTTTGTGGATCAGCTACATTTTTTCGAGTATCATAATTAAAGGTAGCACCTAGTCCAACAATAATCGCTCCACTGCTTCCAGGAATATCACCTTGATCCAGTAATCCTCCTTCCTGTATCTCTGTGATTTCATGATTTTCAAATATAAATTGAAATCCAAAATTCAAAAAAGGTGGTAATCTCTTTAAGAAACTTGCTTTGAAAACATGTGAAGTCATATTATAAAACTCTTCATTCTCATCAGGTGTATTATTTCCAATTCCCCAAAACAAATTTGGAAATACTTTCAACTTATATAAAGCGTCTAAAAAATAATCTCCTTTATTAAAATAAATTTGTGGATTAACTTCAAACATGATTTGTTTATTAGTTGTATAAATACCACTAATTAAAATATTTGATAACCTAGAATTATACTCATTAGATTTATTTAATAAAAAGAATTGAGCGCCACCACCAAAACCAAACCCTGTTTCAGGTGTTGTAAAAACTACCGGAAGAGCAATAATTCTAAGGTTCTTCCCTTTATTTATCGTATCGGTTTTAAAGTTGGAAACATCATCATTTATTTGTGAAAATAACTGACCACAAACACCTAACATTATTATGAGTAGTATTCTTTTCATTAGAAGAAAAAGTCATCAAGTAAAACATTAAATCCAAAAAAGAAATTTATTCCATTAATCATTATACTTTCTTTACTTGAAGAACCTAATGGAAGTGATTCTTGCTTCGTATTTAACCAGTAATTATTTACATTAAGACCAATATCAAAAGCAATACGGTTATGAATTACATATGAATAACCTAAACTAAGTCTTGCTCCAAATCCCGGACCTTCAATTCGTTCAATAATAGGCTCCTCGTTTAAATTTATAATTGTTTCTTCACGGAAGCGTATATATCCAGGCGAAATACTTATAAATAATGAGCCTTGGTAGTTTTTTGAGAGATAGAATGCTATTGTTGGTGCAATAAAAAATGTTTCTAAGCCTCTTTCAATTTTGCCACCACCACTTACTCTCTCAGCTGATAATAACCCTCCTATTAGCCATCTATCTTTAAAGAAATTTCCAGTTGTTAACTCCAGCCCATATGTATTTGTAGAAACCTTATTGTCATTATCTAATATACTAGTATAAGAAGCAAAACTACCAGATAAACCAGTTAGCCACCTCCCTTTTTTGAAAGGTGTTATTGAATCTTTTTCTTGACAACTAATATTCTGAAAAGAGAATAAGAATAATAAGAGAAAAATAAATTTTACATTGTTAATGTGACTTGACTTTATCAATTTAAAAAGCAATTAATTCAATGCAATATAGAACTAATAGTCTAATTATTAAATAAAATATACACTAACTAATTGTTTAGTGATACAAAGCTATCAGATATTACTTCTATATAATTAAGCGCCTAACCATTTTTTTAATTCGGATGCTTTTATTTTACTAACAATAATTTTTTGTGAATATTTAGGCAAGGTATTCACAATTAATTTTCCATTAAAATAATATTTAATGTTAGTAAAAGCATTTCTATTAATTATCATTTGTCTATTAGTGCGAAAAAATAATTGAGGATCAATTTCATTTTCAATATCTTCTAATTTTTTATTGATAACCAATGAATTATTGCTAAAACTAACAACTTTTACAATACCTTCATCTATATAAAAATATGCAATATCTTCTGTTTTTATTGGAATTAGCTCATCTCTTTTCTGAACTAAAAAAGTGGCTTTGAACGATTTTTTATTAGAGTTTAACAACTTTAATACATTCTCTAGTTGAGAATTGTCTACAGGTTTATTCACTTTAACCAAATCCAAGTATTTATTTACGGCATTTTCTAGTTCTTCTTCGTCTATAGGTTTTAAAATATAGTCGATGCTATTTAATTTAAACGCCTTTATAGCGTACTGATCATAAGCTGTTGTAAATATTAAAGGTGTTTTTATTTTAACTTGTTCAAAAATTTCAAAAGAGATACCATCTGCCAAGTGAATATCCATAAATATCAAATCGGCATCAATTCCATTCTCAAAATATTTAATTGATGACTTTACGGAATCAAGAACTGCTAATATTTTAATTTCAGGATTAATTTCCTTTAACATATACGACAAGTTTTCACTTGCCAAAATTTCATCTTCAACTATTATAACTTTCATACAATTGCTAATCTAATGGTATTTTTACTACAAATTTATTATTTGCAGTTTCAATTAAAATATGTTTATTTTTCAATAAAAAACAACGTTTATCTATATTAGACAATCCTTGTCCAGAGTTGTCTACAATTGATAACCTGGGGTTTATTTTGTTTTCAACTATAAGATAATCCTTTTCGGTAAAAACAGTTACAATTAACGGCTTATTTACAGAGATTTCATTATGTTTTACCGTATTTTCAACCAATAACTGTAACGTTAAAACTGGCAATTCTTTATCATATAACTCATTTGGTATATCAATATTTATACTAAAATTATCTCTATATCTTGTTTTTATTAAATGCGTATAACTCTCTAAAAATTTCAATTCTTCTTTTAAACTAACCAAATCTTTCTCTCCACTTTGTAAAATATAACGGTACAAAAATGAAAGTTTAGTTACAAATATTTTAGCCTCCTTATTTTCTCTTACAAGTGAACTTAAGGAATTTAAGGAATTAAATAAAAAATGTGGATTTATTTGACTTTTAAGCGCTGCAAGTTCGCTTTGAATCCCTTGTTGTTTTAAAATTTCTTTTTCAAATTTATCTTCTTCTCGAAAAACTTGATACCTTAAAATTTTCGCAATAAAAATAAGGATTATAAAAACAATTAGATATCCAAAATAAACATATCCAGTTTCTGATTCATTTGGGTTAAGACCTATTGATAATTTATAAATAAATAAAAAAAACTTTACAAAACCATAAAGAAATATTATATGTATTAAAAAAGTTATAACAATTTCTAAAAACAAAGAAATGCTAATTTTAATTTGATACCACCAGTTAGAATTAAATTGAAGAATAAAATAGGATATACCTAAAAGATAGGAAAACCTTAATATTATATCTCCATAAGAGACATTTGCATATTCACCTCCTTGAGAATTAACAATTTCAAATAAAGACAATACACGAGGTAGCGTCATCAGAATTGTAACAGCTAATGCTATTATAAAAATTAGAAACCCACTAATCTTTTTTAATGTCAACCTTT
>JADWMI010000220.1 GCA_015767395.1 Bacteroidota bacterium
GTATCTGTATGTTTGGTTATACAAATAAGAGGTATATCAGGAAATTCTTTTGAAATATTCATAATATTCCCATAACAAAAAGAGCATTCACCTTTAAAATAACATAGAATTCTTAAATTACTTGTATCATTTATTTCAATAACCATATCTTTTGGAACAATAATTTTTTTTAATGGTTTTGATTTACTGCATGATATGAAAAACAACACGGTTATTATCACATAAAAATTTCTCATATTTTATCTTCTATATTAAATACCACAATCTGAGGTTCGGGGGTTATAGTAAGGGCATATATTTTTTTTCCTTCCCAATCAAAATCGAATGAAATCAATGGGATATCAAACGAATAACTCCTTTCTGGTTCTCCATTCCAGGTAAAACAAAATATATTTTTGGGGTATACATCTTCTGTTTTTGGTCTTTCGTTTTTTATTGTTTCATAACCTACATATCCAACACAAAAAAATTTACTATTAGCAACTACATTATTAAAAGCACGAATTCTAGGAGTCGTTTTTATCATTTTTCCTATCCCTATATCTACATAACGTGCACTAACTTTTATTCCTTTAGGGCCATGTAATCGTTTAATCAAACCTTTTGATGAATCATAAATCTCTAAAACATCTATATCATTACATGCTAAAACCAATTTATTGGATGTAGGAACACCTATTATGTTACACTTAAAAATATTATTATCAGCATCTATTTTACTATCGTTCTCTAAATAAGGAGGAAATTCGCCAAAAGTTTTAAACCGTTTTCCTTTTTTATTATAAAAAGATAACCTATTAGTAGATGGGAGATCCATTCCAACAAAAACACTATCATTTAAGGCAATTCCACTCATACAGTTTTTATCTTCAAATGAAACTGCATCTGATATATAAAACTGACGATTTTTATCGTAGGACAGTTTTATAAACTTTTTTAATTGCCCTCCAAAAACCCAAATATCTTTTCCAACTATATTGATGCCCCATGCATTTATTACCTCATTTGGTCCTTTTCCTTTTTGTAAAATTTCTTGTGTTTTGTTTGTTTTTAAATCAATAATTTTAATCATTTTTGGCATTCCTAATTCTTGTATAACTAAAAAAGAATCTGGATGATATCTAATCCATCTTGGATCTGCCAATTGAATACTATCATTTAATAAAAATTCACCATTAGTCATGGTATAGTGCTTAGAAAATGAATTAACAGTAAAATCTGTTACAGATTTTGATGATTTATCATTACATGATAAACATATTATTAGTCCAAGAATATATATAAGACGTGTTTTAAGCATATTTTATTTTTTTATATTTCATATTAAAATGGGTTTGGGTTACCCCAAACCCATTAATTAAACACTAACTCTATGGACGATCCCAACCATTACAATAAATATTAAAACCTACATTTGTTACTAAAACACACTGAACTCCAGAGGTACACCAACTGTTACAAGAAGCAATTGGGTCAAATTCAGCACTAGCAGTATTCATAGTTATTAGACTCGCTAGATCAATATCCTTTAAACTATTCACATTAGTACTTGCAAATAATGTTACAGCAAAAACTGCAACTCCTAAAATTCCTATTATTTTTTTCATTTTATTAAATTTTAAATTATTAGATTCCTTCCTTTGCAGGAATAACAAAATTTTTACTTTGTAAAGTCTGTGAGGAATGCTACTTTTGGAGCACTGCAATGGTTTAAGCTTTTAAACGGTAGCAAAAAATAACATTTCAATTCATAAGATTCCTGCCTCTGCAGGAATGACACTATTGAAATGACGTTTTAACTTCTTTCTCTGGGCAAGTTTGTTTATTACATAGGCAAGCATTTTTTAAGATTAAACATTATTGGTATTTTTAATTTTTTAAAACCCAGAGGTTTTTATATTTCTAATTTTTCTTATTTCATTAAAGATTCATTCACTCCGCTCAGAATGACATCATTCTTATATTTTTCAATAAGTTTTTTCATTTCCACTCTAATTTCTTCAATCGCTGTTGAAGGAATTTTCACTTCTTTTTTCATCAATTCTTGGGCTTTTGCTACTGCTTTTTCTTTTTGACCGCATTCATCATACAATTTTGCTAATAAATAATTAGGGTAAAATCTACTTGGAATCATATTAGCTGCATGTTGACACGACATTTCTGCCTTTTTATATTGTTTTACTGCTTTATAACTGTCCACCAAAGCTGTTTCAATAATGGTGGTATTTAAATGGTGTTTGGCTTGTTCAAGTATTATAATTGCTTTAGTATGTTCATTAGCCATAGAAAGTGTTTTGCCGTAGTTCATTAAAAACTCACCTTCTTCCTTAAAAATTGGATATTCTGACTCGTACTTCTTAATAGAGACTTCATAATCACCATATTGATACGTGTTTAAAGCTATTTTCCAATTTTTAAAACCATCTGCTAATTCTTTTGTATATAGAACCCCTTTTGATATAATAACTACTCCTACAATAAGAGCGATAGATTTTAAAAACCATTTGATATTTTTATTATTTCCATGTTGAAAAATTTTAAGTTCTTTTTTATTAATATCTAAACGTGCTGAATAAGCCAATAAAAATGTAATAATTAATTTTATAGGTAGTATTTGCATGGGGTAAGAAAAACAAGCAAATATGCCTATACCTATAAGGCTTGCTTTTAACATAAAAAACAAATACTTATTTTCAGTTTTCACCTTTATATTTAATAGTGTAAATAGTAATAAAAGCAATAAAAGAGCTCCAATAAAACCATTTTCAGCTACAAATTGTAGCCACTCATTGAATGCATAATAGGTGTTATCAGCCACCAACGCTTCAGAAGTTTCTCCATTTTCAGTAAAGTAATTTGCTTGGTAGTTCATATAATTTGCCTTGAAACGGTCAAAACCAACTCCAAAAACAGGAGTGTCTTTGATAATTTTTGAAGTAACCTTCCAAATAAATAAACGCCCATCTGATGAACCTTTTTTTAAATAATAAATTCCAAACAATCCAGATATTAATATAACGGATGACAGTATAAGTACTATTACTCTTTTTATTTGAGTTGTTTTTTTAAATAGCTTTTTTAATAATCTATATTTAAACTCATATAAAACTAAACTACTAAAGAGCACTCCTAACCATGCTGCTCTAGATTGTGAAGCTGGTATTACTAAGGCAATACTTATTATTCCTAACAAAGGAATGTACTTGAAAATAGATTCAACCAATTTTGATTTCCATTTTAATGCTGTTTTCACTTGATCTACTATTCTAGTACTAAACAAATACAAGCCTAATGAAATTCCCCAAACACTTGTTAAGAAACCAGCAAAAGGCCCTGGGTTAAAATAACTTCCTGTCATTTTAAACCCTGAATGGTTTGAAGAATAATAACCTAATAACTGAAGGTTTCCATAAATAGCTTGAATGATTCCTGAAATAACGATTGCTAATAAAAGCCAAGGATAACTTTTAAGTGAGACATTTCTTAAAACAATATATAATAAGCCTAGCTCTAACAATTCTAAATACCTGATAGAAAAATTCACTTCATCTTGAATAAAAAATCTATTCAATGAAATATAACCTACCAAAACGAACAGTAAGATATCTAATTTAGAAATTTGTAAATCTATTTTATTTAAACGAATTAAATGAAATAGAAAAAACCCTAAGATAGCCAAACAGCAATATGAAAACATTATAAACTTACTGGTTATTGTGGACTGAACAAACTCATTAATTTGAATAGAAGGCAGGCTAATTAACAATCCTGTTAGGATCATAATTAAACATCCGTAAGTTATCCCTTTTAATAGTTTATTCATATAGAGGTAATAATTTTTTGATTTTATTTGCGTAAATGGTATTAACTCATTTAATTTTAGTGAAGACAATTACCCCAATTGCCGTCAATTTATTTTCCACTTTTTTATCTCGCTTTTTTGAGATAAATTTATGAAAGAAAACTGAGATTGTTTTACGGTAAAACCGTATTCTATTTTTTAATTACTGCATAAAAAAACCTCCAATTTGGAGGTTTAAATTTGTGGAATCAAACTAAAATAATATTAAAGGAGTGATTCTGTAGAAAAATTAACTATAATTAATTATATCCTCTTTTTTTAGCTTCCAACAATAATTGTTCGTCGTCCCCTTTAATATCAAATATCCTTTTGATGTGTTTTTTGCGTTTTTCAATAGCACTCAATGATAAGTCCATATATTGAACCAACTTATTCGTTCTCACTCCTTTTGAGATATGGTATAGAATTTTCATGTCATTATCATCTAAACCATCATTATTCTGAATAATTCTATTTTTAATTTTCGCTACTGTTTTACTATAATATTGCTCACCGATTAATACCGTTTCAAATGCTATTCTTAAGATTTTAGCTGTAGTATCACTTTTTATCAAAATACTATCATGAGGAACTGAATTAATAATATGTTGTAGTCGTATCGCGCTATCAATTGTAGTTAGGATAACTATTTTTGCTTCCGGAAATTCTCCTTTCGCATATTTAGCCAAATCTTCACCTGAAGTTAAACTTCCATCTTTTGAAGCTGGTAATTGA
>JADWMI010000221.1 GCA_015767395.1 Bacteroidota bacterium
ATGTTTGATAAATTGGAACTGCTCTTGTTCCTCCGGTTTTTGTTGTATCGTGTCCCGCGTGTAATGCTTGTGTTGAAATTTTTTGAGTGCTCATAATTTTATTTTTTAATGTTTTTGTTTCTGTTATTAAATAAAAAAGTCCCTTTGGATTTAGGTATTGCCAAAGGGACTTTTATCTATTTAGATTTTATTTTCCATTTATTCTTGGCAATACCATATCATTGTGTTACGCATCATTCGCATATACATTTCAATTTGGTTTGACATATTTTTTTGGAAAGTAAAATTCATTTCTCTAATAATTAGTTTTAAAAAAAAACCTCTGATTTCTCAGAGGTTCCAATATGTTTATGTTATTAAATTTTAAACAATAGTAGCCTCTGTGTGGATTTTACACATCATACTACGCATTTTATTAAATTTAATTGTCATTTTTCCTTTTTTTATTATTGCAAATGTAATCACATATTTTTAATATGCAATAAAAGTCATCTATTTTTTTAATTCAGCTACTCCAAAGCTAACTGAAAAATCAACACACCAAATGTTCACAATTTTATATTTGCCAAAATCTGTTCCTGCAGGAATCGCATAGGTGAAATCACCTTCAATCCCCTTTAAATCTCCAAGATTAACATAACTTGTCGCACTATTATCAGTAGATAAATACACCAATAATTTCGGACCACTATCCGTTTTAAAATTTGTAAATGTTAAGGTCAATCCATCTTTACTAACAGATGCTTTTCCTGAAGTTGGATGCGCAAGGGAAACAAAATCACCCATTACATTTGAAGTCATTTCAACCACAACCTCTTCCATTTCTTCTACTACTTTTTCTGTAATAGGATCGTCATCCTTTGAACAATTTATTAAGAATAATCCCAAACAAAATAATGCTAATATTTTTTTCATCGTATGCGCTTCATTAATTGGTCGAGCAAAAATAAATTACTTACATATTCATTTTATTCATCAAAAAAAAACCTCTGATTTCTCAGAGGTTCAAATTTTAAAAGTTTTGTTGTTTAAGCAGAAAATGATGCACCACTTGCGGCAACACTTCTATCAATTTTTCGCATTAAACCTTGTAAAACTTTACCTGGACCAACTTCAACAAAATCAGTTCCTCCATCTGCTACCATTGCTTGAACACATTGCGTCCAACGTACTGGAGCTGTTAACTGCAAAATTAAATTTTCTTTAATTTCCGAAGGATTTGAAACTGCTTTTGCTACCACATTTTGATAAACAGGGCAAATTGGATTGCTAAAAGTAGTCGCTTCAATAGCTGCCGCTAATTCTTCACGAGCAGGCTCCATTAAAGGTGAATGAAACGCTCCTCCAACAGGTAACTTCAATGCACGTCTTGCTCCTTTTTCTGTTAATAATTCACACGCTTTGTCAATTGCCGTAATTTCTCCCGAAATCACCAATTGTCCAGGACAGTTATAATTTGCTGCTACTACAACCCCATCTATACTTGCACAAACTTCTTCAACAACTACATCATCTAAACCTAAAACAGCCGCCATTGTAGATTCTTGAGCTTCACAAGCTTTTTGCATAGCCAAGGCTCTTTTTGACACTAATTTCAATCCGTCTTCAAAAGTTAACACACCATTTGCAACCAAAGCAGAAAGTTCCCCTAAAGAGTGACCTGCAACCATTTCTGGTTTAAAATCGTCTCCTAAAACTTTTGCTAAAATTACCGAATGTAAAAAAATAGCTGGTTGTGTTACTTTGGTTTGTTTTAACTCTTCCGCAGTTCCTTCAAACATAATTTTGGTGATTTCAAAACCTAAAATATCATTTGCCTGTTCAAAAAGTTCTTTAGCTAAAGGTGAATTATTGTATAAATCCAATCCCATTCCTGAGAATTGTGCGCCTTGACCTGGAAATAAATATGCTTTCATTTGTTATTTTTTAATGTGTTTATTTGAAAACGCAAAAATAGTAATAATTTACTATATTCGTGTTAATATACTACTAATGAATTCTAAACAGAAATCTGAAGCTTTTACGATTTATCTAATTTTAGCATCCATGTTTATCGCCGCTTTGGTGGCCTCAAATTTGATTTTTCAGAAATTTTTTTATTGGAATCCGTTCGGATGGTTTCGATTTGAACTTTCGGTTGGAATATTACCATATCCAATCACTTTTTTAATTACAGATATTATTTCAGAAATTTATGGGAGAAAAAAAGCAAATCAAGTTGTAGTAGCTGGAATTTTCGCTTCCTTTTTTTCTATGTTAATTATTATCGTTGCCAATTACACACCTGCTATTGAAAGCTCACCAATAGACAATATACTATTTTCCAAAGTTTTTGGACTATCACCTATTGCCGTATTGGCCTCAATGCTAGCCTATTTATTTGCTCAATTTATTGATATACGAATCTTTCATTTCTGGAAACGAAAAACCAAA
Organism: Bacteroidota bacterium; assembly: GCA_015767395.1. The sequence continues at coordinate 2,434 of JADWMI010000221.1, forward strand.
GGAAAACATTTATGGCTACGTAATAATTTCTCCACTTTTTCATCTCAATTAATAGATACACTTACTGTGGTAACTTTATTATGCAGCTTCGGTGTACTTCCTTGGAATTTATTCAAAACATTATTAATAAGCGGCTTTATTTTTAAAGTTCTTATTGCACTTTTAGATACACCAATACTTTATTTTATTGTGTATCTTTTCCGAAGTAGGTTTAATTTAAAAATTGGTGAAGAAATAAAAATTCATTCTTAAATATTTAGTATTTCAACCCACTTTTCTTGCTGTTTTTGCGTTATAATACTTCAAAAGAGAAGATTAATAATACCCCTATGAAAAAAAAGCTAAAAACATTTACAGGAATTTTACTTCTTATATTCATTATTTTAATAGCGACTCCTTACTTTTTTAAAGATAAAATAGTTACTATTATAAAAGAAATTATTAACGAAAATGTTAATGCTACTGTTGATTTTAACGACGTTGACCTAAGCCTGATTTCCAACTTTCCAAATGTAAAAGTTAGCCTGAAAAACTTTGTAATTACAACTTTTAAACCATTTGAAGGCGATACCTTGGCAAGTGCTAAAAGTGTTTCTTTAAAAATGCCTTTAACAAGTTTATTTAAAGCAAGTTCGGGAAATATTGCTGTGAATTATTTTTCAATTGAAGAAAGCAATATCCATGTTTTGATCAACAAACAAGGGCAAGCAAACTACAACATTGCAAAAGAAACTTCTGCTAATGAAACGACCAGCGAAATTGACAGTGCGCTGAACTTATCGTTAGATGGCTATAACATTTCAAATAGCTATATTTATTATTTAGATGAAGCCTCAGGAATGTATTTAAAGCTAGAAGATTTTAACCATAAAGGAAGTGGTAATTTTTCAACGGCCATTTCAGAATTTACAACCGAAACCAGTACAAATGTTTCACTTGATTACGACAATACAAAATTCATTAACCACCAATCTATTCAATTAAAAGCTATTATTGGTGTTGATTTAAACGAAAACAAATTTACTTTTTTAGAAAACGAAGTACTTATCAATCAGCTTAAATTGGTGTTTGATGGCTTTGTTAAATTGAATGAAACCAATCAAGAAATAGATCTAAATTTTAAAACGCCTTCAGCCGATTTTAAAAACTTTTTTGCTTTAATTCCAGAAAAATATTCAAAAGATATAAGCGGTGTAAAAACGACAGGACAATTTACGGTTGAAGGTTTTGCCAAGGGTATTATAGACAATACTCACATTCCTCAGTTTGATATTCAAATTGTTTCAACCAATGCAAGTTTTAAATACCCTGATTTACCAAAAACCATTCAAAATATTGATATTAACACGGCTATTTCAAACAATACTGGAATTACGAACGACACTAAAGTAAATGTAAAAAACTTTTCGTTTAAAATTGATGACCAACCATTTTCTTCAAGCGCATTTATTAGCAATATCATAAGCAATCCTAATATTGTTGCAAAAGCAAAAGGGGCTATCAATTTAAATGCTATTAGCCAAGCCTATCCAATGCAAGAAATCAAAAGCCTTCAAGGTATTATAAAGGCTGATTTTAAAACTGATTTTGATATGAAATCAATTAAAAAAAAGCAGTATCATAAAACTAAAAATGCCGGAAATATTTCTTTAGCTAATTTTAAATATGAAGGAAATGAAATGGCCAACCCAATTGAAATCAAAAATGCCCAAGTAACGTTTAACACCAAAAATATTGAGCTGAACAATTTTGATGCTAAAACTGGAAAATCAGATTTAAAAATGAATGGAAACATTGAAAATCTGATTGGTTTTGTACTAAACAATGAAAATATTAAAGGGGATTTCAATTTGACTTCAACCCATTTTAATGTGAATGATTTTATGGTTACTGGGACTGAAAAAGCCACGGAAGAAAGTTCACCTAAAGAACAATTAAAAATTCCGCCTTTTTTAGACTGCACCATAAATGCAGTAGCTACAACTGTTATTTACGACAATTTAACATTGAGAAATGCTATAGGAACTTTAGCAATTAAAGATGAGCAAGTAACAATATCCAATTTAT
>JADWMI010000222.1:0-1694 GCA_015767395.1 Bacteroidota bacterium
CACTTTCGTTAATCAAGTATTCAATATTATCAGGATTATTATGAATAAGATCTCTGCCCATAAGTAATTCGGCGCCATAGGTTTTTATGAAGTCCAAACTTCCTACCATTCCTGTAAATAAAGAGCCATCATCATCAGGTTTTCCATTCCAAATAACCTCCGGAGATGTACCATATTCACCCAATAAGATATGTGATGTTTTTGATACTGAATTGATTCCTGAAATTTGTAATGCACTCGTTTTAAAAGTATCGAAGTTTTTTTGTAAATCTTTAGAAAGTGTAACTGCTATTAAATTTTCACGTTCAAAACCAATATCCTTATTTTGAGCATAATCTATTTGTTTTGAGATGATAAGCATACAACTTATAAAGACTACCGAAATTGTAAATTGAAAAACAACTAACGATTTTCTAATCCATTTCGTTCTGGAATTGGTTTCAATTGTCTTCTTGAAAATATCAGTTACCTTAAAGGATGCTAATAAAAATGCGGGATAACTTCCCGAAAATATGCCCGTAAATAATGTAATAAGTAAGACCATTATCCAAGTAGTTGCTGGTAAGCTTGCTAAATCGATGTTCTTATCTGTTATTTGATTAAAAATTGGAAGTGCCAAGGCGATGAATATCAAGGCGAAAAATAAACTTGAAAAAGACAAGAGTATCGCTTCTCCTAAAAACTGACCAACTAAACTGCCTTTTCCAGCTCCAAGTACTTTTCTTACACCAATTTCTTTTGCTCGTTTCATAGAACCCGCAGAAGCCAAATTCATAAAATTAATACTGGCAATTAACATGATTAAAAAAGCAATGATTCCAAATAAACTGATATACTCTATTTTCCCACTAGCATTTTCAAGGTCCGCATATAGATAACTATCTCCATAAGGTTGTAGGTGCATCGCTAATCCTCCCAGTTCATGATCTTTTAAAATGGGATTTAGCTTTTGTTCCACTTGTTTGACTTTTGCACCTTCTGTTAATTGAACAAAGGTATACGTACCCAAGTTTTTCCAGTCAGACATCCATAGATTATCGGCAAAAAGTGAATCAAATGATAAATAAAAATCACTCTTTTCTGTGGTGTTTTTACTTCCTAACTCAAACACCATAGTAACTTTTAAAACTTTGGAATTTTCGTAACTTAAAGTTTGTCCTATTGCGCTTTTTACATCATGAAAAAATAATTCTGCCATTTCCTTTGAAATAGCAATAGTGTTTGGGGATCTTAATGCATTAGACGCATTCCCTTCTAAAATATTAAAAGAAAACATATTGAAATAGTCTTCGCTTACAAATTTTCCTTTTTGTTTTAAAACTTTTTGGCCGTTAGAGAATGTATAACTATTATGATTGTTATACATGGCTGTAACACTTTCAATTTCCGGCACTTTTTCTTTCAATTCCTGATAAAAAAGTGATGGTGTTCCATAGCCAAATTTTGCACCATCTTCTGAGGTTAAATAAACCGAATAAAGGTAGTCGCTGTTCGCGTGGTATTTATTGACACTATTTTCACTAGATATCCATAAATATATAAGCAAAAAACAAAATAACCCTGATGTCAATCCTACTATATTTAGAAATGACAAGACCTTGTTCTCCTTAATATTTCTCCAAGCTATTTTTATATAATTCTTAAACATGTTTTTGTTTTTATTCGGTTCTTAATGACTTCACTGGGTTTGACAT
>JADWMI010000222.1:1704-4493 GCA_015767395.1 Bacteroidota bacterium
GATGGGTTGAAAACTTACTAAACCAAACTGTTTTCCGTTACTTTTTGACCATCTAACATTCTTATAATTCGATGTGAGAATTTAGCATCGTGCTCACTATGGGTAACCATAATAATTGTTGCTCCTGAATTATTCAACTCAGTAAGTAAATCCATTACTTCGTTCCCATTGCTACTATCTAAGTTTCCTGTTGGCTCATCGGCAAGAATCAATTTTGGATTGTTTACAACTGCCCTGGCAACGGCAACTCTTTGCTGTTGACCACCTGATAATTGCTGAGGAAAATGCTTTCTTCTATGCATAATTTGCATTTTCTCTAAGACTTCTTCTACTTTCTTTTTCCGATCAGATTTTTTCATCCCTGTATAAATCAAAGGCAATTCAACGTTTTCAAAAACCGTTAATTGGTCTATTAAATTAAAGCTCTGAAATACAAATCCGATATTATGCTTTCTAATATTTGCACGTTTACGTTCGCTAAAATTAATGACCTCAGTGTCATTAAAAACGAAACTTCCACCATCGGCATCATCGAGCATTCCCAAAATATTTAATAAGGTTGATTTTCCACAACCTGATGGCCCCATTATGGCAATAAATTCTCCCTTATTGACTTCAAAAGATAATTTGTTTAAGGCAACGGTTTGTAATTCTTCTGTGCTATAATACTTTTCTAAATCATTAATTTTTATCATAATGTTTTTTTATTTTAATATTAATTCTTGTTTGTCTCCATAACTGTCATAACCAGATGTTATAACTTTTTCTCCAGGGTTTAGCCCTTCCAAAACCTCATAGTATTTGGTATTTTGACTTCCCAGTCTAATAGGTACTTTATAGGCTATTGACCCGTCTTCATTTAGTTTAAAAATCCAGTTCCCTCCTGTTTCTTGGAAAAACCCTCCTTTCGGAACTAAAATGGCTTGTTTTTCATCGCTCAGTGCCAATCTAATTTGTAAAGATTGCCCTCTTCTAATTCCTGAAGAGATGGAATCTGAGAATTGCATATCAACCTGAAATCTTCCATTATTAACTTGCGTGTATACTTTCTTTATGTTCAATTGATACTCTTTTCCGCTAAATGGAAAAGTTCCAGTTTGTCCTGAATAAATTCTGGAAATATAGTGTTCATCAATGTCTACTCTAACCTTGAAACCACTTAATACGTCCAATTGCCCGAGTCGTTCACCTTTTGTTTTAGACTGACCAATCTCAGCATCTAACGACGTTAATTGTCCATCAACTGGCGCTCTTACGACTAAATCTCCAACCTTTTTGCGCATTAATTTTAAAGCGCTTTGCGTACGTATATAGGAGCTCTTAGATTGCTCATATTCCTGTTTAACTGAAATAGAGTCTTGTTCAAGAACTTCTCTAGCCAATTCCATTCTTTGCTTTTGATAATTGAAATTATTTTTAGCCTCTTGAAATTCATGTTTTCCAATGGCTTTTTCTTCAAATAAAATTTTATTCAAATTATACAAACGCTCTGCTTCAATCAAAGCGTTTTCAACATCAGTTAAGCGATTCAATTTATTAATGGTGTTTTGGCGCGCAGCATTTTGAGAGATTTGCATTTGAGTTAACAAATTATAAACCGATGTTTCTTGATTTATCAAACTCAGCTCTAAATCGGTATTTGATAATCTTAAAATTGGCTCATTCTGTTTCATGATGGTACCATCTTCAACATAAATCTCCTCAACCCTTCCTCCTTCAAGAGCATCCAAATAAATAGTAGTAATTGGTAAGACAATTCCGTTTACTGGAATATTTTCTTGAAAAACACCTTTAGTGATATTACTCACAATGATACGTTCTGAATCTACATTCAATTTTGAATTCCCGCCAGATGTGAAAATTACATAGATGATGAATGTTAGTAAAAGAATGGATCCAACTACAATGCCTATTTTAGTTTTGTTAAATCGTTTCTTTTCAATTGGTATGTCCATATTTAATCTTATTTAATTTTAATTATGGAATAACTATGCCATAGTTTTAACTTTATGATATTCTGATACTTAAGCTATTTTTACTTATGTAAGTGTTCGATTATGATACAGTCAGTGTTCGATTCAGATGCACTTTTTCTGAAAAATAAATTTCATTCATAAATATCTTATCTCTGAAGTATTAAATTGTAATATTGTATTTATGTTATTGAAAAACGCTTCTGTATTAGTTGTCGATGATGATGTTGACGTTTTAACAGCGATGAAAATGTTGTTAAAATCTCGGGTGAAAGAGGTGGTCATAGAAAAAAATCCAAATAATTTACTATCGCGTATTAAGAACAATAAGTTTGACTTGGTCATTCTTGACATGAATTATAATAGTGTTGTTAATACTGGAAATGAAGGGATTTATTGGTTGGGAAAAATTAAGGAAGCTAGTCCAGAAATTGATGTTATTATGGTTACTGCTTATGGTGACTTAGACTTGGCTATTAAGTCATTAAAAAATGATGCCTCTGACTTTTTAATTAAGCCTTGGAAGAATGATAAATTGATTGAGGCAATTCAAGAATCTATTTCAAAGAAAAAAAATAAGGATTCAAAAAAATGGAACCCATCCGTAAATGGTGTTAAACTATTGGGAGAAAGTAAAGCAATGAAAGATTTGTTTTATAAGGTTCAAAAAATTTCTCCTACTGACGCTAACATATTAATTTTAGGGGAAAACGGCACTGGAAAAGATTTAATTGCAAAAGCCATTCATGATAATTCTTTAAGAAAAAACAATGCTTTTATTAAAGTAGATGTTGGCTCACTAACTTCAACACTTTT
>JADWMI010000056.1:0-7351 GCA_015767395.1 Bacteroidota bacterium
TTCACGAAAATTAATAGAATCATTTTCAAAGAACTCTGTTGGTACTTTATAATTTTGCTCAATAATGCTTTGAGAATAAGTGAATCGCTCGTTGTTGATTGTATCAATTTTTTCGTAAATAAAATTACGAACACCTGTACCACTAATTAATTCACCTTCTTTATAACTCGCTGCATATTTTTCATAAAAATCATCAAACTCTCTTTGTCTAATATCTTCCGAAACCTTGGCCAAAGCAAATTTCACATTTGAAGTAAACTGCTCTTCTGTTATAAGTATGGTGTTTTTAATCCAAAATACCTGTACAAAAATAATGCCTATTAAGGCGATACTCATTAAAATAATGATGAGCAAAAAAATTCTCTTCCCCATTATTCAAATTTAAACTTTTAACAACATAAAAGTAGTTATTTAACGAAAATTAACAAACAATTTATTTATTTAACAATATATTAAGAATATCTGCAATTTTAACTCAATTCCAAGATTAAATCGTATACTGTTTTAGCCTGCATTTTTGTATGCTCTAAACCATTGTTTCTAATTACAAAATGGGCGTTTTTAATTCTTAAATCATCAGATATTTGATGTTTTATCCTATCCAAAATTTGCGCTTCAGACACACCATCTCTTTTGACAATCCTTTTTATTCGATCCTCATAACTTGCTATAACTGAAATAACATAGTCACACAATTTATGACTTCCACTTTCAAACAAAATAGCAGCTTCATATATTACCACCTCAGCGGTGCTGTTTTTGATGAATTTTTTAAAATCCTCCTGAACTTTTGGGTGGACCAATGCATTTAATGAGTCCAATTTATTTTTATCTTTAAAAACAATAGATGAAATAAAACTTCTGTTAAGTTCATTGTTTACATATGCCAATTCCCCAAATAAACTCGAAATTTGTTTTTTAAGTAATGCATTTGTATTCATTAACTTTTTCGCTTCAATATCAGCTATGTAAACTGTAGCACCTAATTTTTTTAAAAACGCTAGCACCGTACTTTTTCCACTTCCAATTCCACCAGTAAGTCCAATTACTTTCATTTAAATTATTTTTGGATTAAAAACTCTATTTGGCTGGGAATTAACTTTACTGAATAAATCAAGTCGCTTTTTTGTAAAATCACAGGTGTTAAATACCTGGTTAATGAATCATTCTTGTATTGATTATAATCATAAACAATTGAAAAACTATCTTTATTTATTTTATTGAAATTGGAAAGTCCTATCTGATAAATCACTTGAATTTCTTTTGGAAAAGGATTCACCTTCACTCCTTCAGGCTCATTAATTATGACGACAGGGATGTTAAAATTCCCTTCAGTAAACTTATCAACTTCACCGACAATCTGAACCTCGTTAGCTGATAATTTCACCAGATCGTTATTGACTGGCAACCTTAACCTCAAGGTCGTATTTATCGTTTCATAAACCTCATTCAATTCCAAAGAATTGGTGCTAATCTCGAGTATAGAATCAATATATTTTTCGGGTCCCGTAACTAAAACAGAATCTGGGATACTTTTTAAATTTCCAACAAAATTATAACCTAGTTTAAAATTAACATCAACTTTTGTACGTACAGGAACCTTTTTAGAAATATTTTCACCCAATTCAACAAAAATAGTGTCAGTTAATACATTTAGTACTTCTACATCAGCTGGAAATTGATCGTTTAAATACGAAAGTTGTGCATTTGGCAAAAAATAATATTTCCCATTATATTTTGAAACTTTTCTTAAATTAAATTTTATATTATGCTCCTTCGCTTTATATCTAAATTGTGAGAACCCAGGGGCTTTTAAAACAATGCCCACATCAGAAATCATGGTGTTTTGAAGTAATTTTTCGGACGGCACATTTTCATATTGCACTTTAAATACGGCAATACTATTATAACTTTTAGACAGTTCTATCAACAACCAAATAATTGAAGTCAATACTAAAAAAATTAGAAATATTTTTATTTTTCTATTTTTCTCTAAAGAAAAAATGGAGGCTTTTGTGGTTGTATTCATACAATTAATAAAATATAAATGTACAAAAAAAGTGAGCTTATGAGCTCACTTTTTTATTTGAAGTGTTTTTTTTATTATTTCTTTTCTGCTGGACTTAAGTATTTTTTACTAAGTTCCATTGAAATAGATGAGCGTTCAAATTTGATTTTCCCAGCGCCAGTTTCAATAATTACAGTATTATCGCTATCAACAATATCCATTATTTTTCCGTGGATACCACTTGTTGTAATTACTTTATTTCCTTTGGCTATTTCGCTTTGGAATTTCTTTTCATTTTTTGCTTTCTTCATTTGTGGTCTTATCATGAAAAAATAAATAACCACAAACATTAATAGGAATGGTAACATACTAGTTAGTGAACTTCCTTCTGCTTGTAAAAAAATTGCTGTATACATTGATTTATTTTAAGGGTAAATATTAATTAACTTTTGGCAGTAACAGTACCTTTTATTCTAATTACTTCTGTTACTTTTTCAGTATTTGATTTTACTGTAATTGATTTGTTCTGTTTTCCAACTCTTCCAGCAGAGTTAAATTCGAATCTAATTTCTCCTGTTGCTCCAGGGGCTATTGCCTCTTTTGTCCACTCAGGTGTTGTACAACCGCAAGACGGTTTTACATTTGTAATAATTAAATCTACTTTTCCGGTATTTGTAACTTTAAAAGCCCCAGAAACTTTCTCACCTTCAGTAATGGTACCAAAATCATATTCAGTTTGGTCAAATTCAATAATTGGTAATCCCAAGCTTAATTTAGCATCACGCTCTTGAGCACTTTCCAAATTAGACTCATTAATTTTTGATGAAGCTTTTTTACTGTCACAAGAACTTACTAAAACACTCATAAAAATAACAATTGTAAAAACTACTTTTTTCATATTCATAAATTTATTTGTAAAAATATAACATTAGATTAATCCTCTTCCTATTTTATTCAATCTTTTTGAAGCTGTAAAATCTTTTAAAATTTTATCCAAAACTCCGTTTATAAAAAAACTGCTTCTATCTGTCGAATAATCCTTAGAAATTTCTATATATTCATTAATGGTTACACTTGTTGGGATTGAAGGAAATTTCAAAAACTCTGTGATAGCCATTTTAATTAAAATCATATCAATCTCAGCAATTCTGTCAGTATCCCAATTAGGTGTCTTGTCTTCAATTTCTTTTTCAAATTCGCTATGATTTAAAACTACTTTTCTAAACAAATCAACCACAAATTTCTTATCATCCTCATCCTTATATAACCTACCTAATCTTAGTGGTTGTTTTGGATTTAATCCATTCAATGTTTTAACAACCCAAGTATTTACAAAAGGAATATCATCAACCCAACTAATAGTTGCATCTTCAAAATATTCAGCCAGTTTATCATTTGGAGCTAAAACAGCTTTATAAATCGCAACAACAAACTCCTTATCCTCTTGAAAATTAGACACTTGAGATTTCATGTACGAAGCGTAATTTTTACTTTCTTTGGTTAGTTTCCAAATTTCCTTTACATATTCATCATCCAATTCCCAGTTAGATAGTTGATTGGTTTCTAAATATTCTTTCAAAGAAACACTTTCGTCAATCAACTGAATCAATTGATTGTCAACAAATTTTGTGTTTGGATTTTTTTCCTCAGGTGTAGCTAAAAACTTTTTTTGAGAAATATTGATATGATTGCTCTCCAAATTTCTAACTTCAACTAGTAAATGAAGTAACAGCGCATATAAATCATACATTTTATCTATACTGTGATATAAAAATTTCTCCTCCTTTATAAGGTTATCACTTTTAGATTGTAACAATGCATAAGCTGATTGCATTACTTTAACTCTAATATGTCTTCTGTTTATCATTTAAAGAACTTTGTTTTTGAACGAGGCAAAAATACTATATTTTTTTTGAAAAAACAGTTAGTTTTATTTTTTTTAAACAAAGTTAAAACTCTTAATATATTGTCCAATTAAAATAATATTGCAGTATATTCGTCCTTTTAAAATTGATTGCAGACAGATCGTTTATGAAAGCTTTACAATACCTAAACAAATACTTTTTAAAATATAAATACCGACTTTTATTAGGAATTATTATTACTATTTGCTCTAATTTATTGGCTCTACAAGTTCCTCAATTTATTAGAGAATCTGTAAATGTTGCTGAAGATTATAGAAATGGGATTGTTACTGATTTGGACCTCGTAAAGTCTGATTTACTAAACAATATTTTATTGATTATTGGCGCTGCTTTACTAGCAGGTTTTTTTACTTTTTTAATGCGTCAACTTATAATTGTTACTTCTAGGTTAATTGAATTTGATTTAAAAAATGAAATTTACCAACAGTACCAGCACCTTTCATTAAATTTTTACAAAAAAAACAGGACAGGTGATTTAATGAACCGCATTAGCGAAGATGTCACCAAAGTTAGGATGTACTTTGGACCAGCGGTTATGTATTTTTTAAACATGTTGGTTTTGTTTATTGTAGCCATTATAAAAATGTACTCAATTGACCCTACTTTAACTTTATACACAGTTTTACCACTGCCAATTTTATCTGTTTCAATCTATGTATTAAGCAGTATAATTCATAAACGAAGTACAATTGTTCAACAATACTTATCAAAATTAACTGCAAATGCCCAAGAAATATTTTCTGGAATAAGCATTATAAAATCATATAATATTGAAAATAAAGCGATTGTAGAGTTTGACAAATTAAGCAACAAAGCCAAAGATAAAAACATTCATTTATACAAAGCAAATGCTTTATTTCATCCATTAATGATGTTATTAATTGGATTGAGTAATGTTTTAGTTATTTATATAGGAGGATTGCGTTATATGGATGGACTCATATCTATAGGAGTAATTGCCGAATTTATTATGTATGTTAACATGCTTACCTGGCCTGTTGCTGTTGTAGGATGGGTTACTTCAATTATTCAAGAAGCGGAAGCTTCCCAAAATAGAATTAACGAGTTTTTAAAAATTGAACCTGAAATTACCAATAACAATCCTAATGAATCAATAATTAAGGGTAGCATTGAATTTAAAAATGTAACTTTTACCTATGACGACACCAACATAACAGCTTTAAAAAATATCAGTTTTAAATTACCGCAAGGAAAAACATTGGCAATTTTAGGAAACACTGGTTCTGGGAAATCAACCATTATAAATCTAATTGCTCGCTTATATGATGTTGGTATTGGTGAAATTTTAATTGATGGTGTTAATATTAAATCCCTAAACTTAAATAACCTTAGAAAAAGTATTGGTTTTGTACCTCAAGAAGCGTTTCTTTTTTCAGATACTTTGAAAAACAACATCAAGTTTGGTGATGAAGATGCCTCAGATGAAAAAATAGAAAAAGCTGCCAAAGACGCCTATATACATCATAATATTATTGAATTCAACAAGGGTTTCGATACTTATATCGGTGAACGAGGTGTGACACTTTCTGGAGGTCAAAAACAACGAATTTCCATTGCTAGAGCAATTATTAAGGATCCTGAAATTTTAATTTTTGATGATTGCCTTTCGGCTGTAGATACAGAAACTGAAGAAATAATTTTAAATAATTTAAACAACATCAGTAAAAATAAAACGACTATAATTGTAAGTCATCGTATTTCATCAATAAAAAATGCAGATTCAATTATTATCATAGAAAACGGCGAAATAATTCAGCAAGGAACACATAATGAGTTAATTAATATTGATGGATATTATAAAGAACTTTATGACCAACAACTTTTAGAAAAAGAAATATAAAAAAGATAAAATAAATAAAATTATTTTATAGATTTGTCAATAAATCAAATAGAAAGATTAATAAAAATAGAAAGTTAATTATGAATGACAAAGAACATTTAGAACAAGATGAAATATTTTCTCAAGTTCTTAGAGCAGGGAGAAGAACTTACTTTTTTGACGTAAGAGCTACCAAAGCAGAAGACTATTACTTAACAATTACTGAAAGTAAAAAATTCACACATGACGATGGATCTTTCCATTACAAAAAACACAAAATTTATTTATATAAAGAAGATTTTTCAGAATTTAACGAAATGCTAAAATCTGCAACAGATTATATTCTTGGTGAAAAAGGTGAAGAAGTTATTTCTGAACGTCACCAAAAAGATTTTAAAAGAGCAACTGACGAAAGTGTTGAAGATACAACAACTACTGAAAGCTTTACTGACATTAAATTTGAGGATATTTAATAAATTATTTCCATCCAAAACAAAAAAAACACCTCAATCGAGGTGTTTTTTTTTGTTTTACTTATTACTTCCTCTATAAAATAACCAATAGACAAATACGAACATCAATATAAAAACAAATGCGATATTTATGCATGCATTTGAAAACTGGGATTATGACTATAAAGACTAAAAGTAGAATTCACTCTTTTATTAAATAAACGACTGTAACCTTTGAGCATAAAAAAATGCTGCATAAAATTATTTTATGCAGCATTTTTTATTATCTATTTGTTATTTATAATGCTAGCACTTCCTGCACTTTATCAGCGGCTTCTTGAAATTCAGTAGCAGATATGACATCCAAACCACTATCGTCAATCAATTGTTTTGCTTCAATGGCATTGGTGCCTTGTAAACGCACAATAATAGGAACATTAATAGCATCTCCCATATTTTTATAAGCATCTATTACACCTTGCGCTACACGATCACAACGTACAATTCCACCAAATATATTTACCAAAATAGCCTTAACATTTGAATCTTTTAAAATAATTCTAAAGGCTGTTTCAACACGTTTTGCATCAGCAGTTCCTCCTACATCTAAAAAGTTAGCAGGCTCCCCTCCAGATTGTTTAATTAAGTCCATTGTACTCATTGCCAAACCAGCACCATTTACCATACAACCAACATTTCCATCCAAATCAACATAATTCAAACCAGCTGCATTCGCTTCTACTTCAATTTCGTTTTCTTCACGCAAATCTCTTAACAAGGCCAAATCTTTATGACGATACAATGCATTGTCATCTATAGTTACTTTAGAATCTACAGCTAGAATTTTATCATCAGAGGTTTTTAAAACCGGATTTATCTCAAATAAAGAGGCATCAGATTCTACAAATGCAGTATATAAAGAACTCACAAATTTGATCATTTCTTTTAATGCACCACCAGACAAACCTAAGTTAAAAGCAATTTTACGGGCTTGAAAACCTTGTATTCCCAATAATGGGTCAATTTCTTCAGTAAAAATTAAGTGCGGTGTGTTTTCTGCAACAGTTTCAATGTCCATCCCACCTTCAGTAGAATACATAATCATATTTTTACCTGTTGCTCTGTT
>JADWMI010000056.1:7451-9886 GCA_015767395.1 Bacteroidota bacterium
TTGTTTCGCAGCATCCACTGCTTTTTTATGATTATCCGCAACAATTCCACGTTGAATTCTAACCCCAAAACTGTTTAATAATTCTTTTCCTTGATATTCGTGTAAATTCATTAGAAGTAATTTGTTTTATTAATATTCACAAATGTAATAATCATAAGTTAATATTTACATTCAAATGAAAAAAATTAATACTTATTAGCTTTATTAAAAAAAACTTAAGAAAACGTTTTCAAAAACTTAGTAAGTATTAACATTTAATTAAGACGGTTTTCTTATATCTTGAATATTTTTGTTTCATTATTTAAATTTACTTTTCTTCAATGAAAAAATACTTATTCGTTTATTTCTTTTGTATATTTTCATTTGCGTTTTCTCAACAATCTAAAAAATCAATAAATGCTTCAAGAGCAGTTAAAGCCCCTAAAATTGATGGTGTTTTGGATGATGCGGCCTGGAAATATAATGATGTTGCGAAAGATTTTGTCATGTTCAAACCTGGAGATGGAACCAAGGAACCTGACAATAAAAAAACAGAAGTGAAAATTATCTATGATGATGAAGCCATCTATTTTGGTGCAACTTTTTACGACGACGCACCCCACGAAATTCCAATGCAGTTTACAGATAGAGATGTGATTGGAAATGTTGATTGGTTTTTAATTAGCATCAACCCGTTTAATGACGGTCAAAATGATTATGAATTTGTAGTAATGAGTACAAACGCACAGGCTGATGCAAAAGTTTTCCCAGGTGGCGATAAAGATTTTAGTTGGAATGCTGTATGGGAAAGTAGCGTTAAATTAACCAAAAATAGTTGGGTGGTAGAAGTTAAAATCCCTTACTCACAGCTCCGATTTTCAAATATACCCATTCAAACTTGGGGCATCAATTTTCAAAGAAGAATGAACAAGTTGAATGAACAATATGTTTGGAATGGTATTGACAAAACAAAAGGTGAAATCTCACAATATGCTGGTTTATTAACAGGTATTGAAAATATTAAACCGCCTACACGACTTAGCTTTTACCCTTATGCTTCCGGAACATTTTCAAATTATGATGGAGATTCCAGATTTGATGAAAATTTTGGATTGGATATTAAATACGGATTGAGTGAAAGTTACACATTAGATGTTACATTGATACCAGATTTTGGGCAAACGGCTTTCGATGAAGAGGTGCTGAATTTAGGTCCGTTTGAACAGCAATATTCTGAAAAAAGAGCGTTTTTCACAGAAGGAACTGAACTTTTTGGTAAAGGAGGCTTATTTTATTCAAGGAGAATTGGAAATGAACCTATTGGATATAATGATGTCGAAGAGAATCTAGAAGAAAATGAAGAGATTATTGAAAACCCTTCAAAAGTGAATATGATAAATGCTGTAAAATTGTCTGGCCGAGATAAAAATGGACTTGGGATTGGCTTTTTTAATGCCATTACTGAAAAAACCTCGGCAACAATTAAAGATACTATTACAGGTAATGTTCGTGAGCAAGTAACAGAACCTTTAGCAAATTATAATGTTTTTGTGATTGATCAGCAATTCAATAAAAATTCTTCGGTAAGTTTTGTAAACACAAACGTATTGCGAAATGGGGATTTTAGAGACGCCAATTCAACCGGACTACTTTATGATATTTCAGACAAAGAAAGTAAATACAATGTACATGGTAATTTAAAAATGAGTAATGTAAAAGAAGATGGTGAAAACACTTTTGGGTATGGTGGATTTATTGAATTGGGAAAAACATTTGGAAACTACCAATATTCAATTGCACATAGCCGATCTGATGAAAACTATAACATTCAGGATTTAGGCTTTCAAAGGAGAAATAATTACTCTAATTATTTTGGAGAAATTTCTTATCAAATATTTGAACCAACTAAAACATTTGATAGCTTTAAAATAAGTTTTGAATCTTCACTTAGATATCTAAATTCACCGAATACTTATACTGGAAACAATTTTGAATTGGACGCTTTTTTTATGACTCCAAAACGTTTTGCTTTTGGCGTTAATTTAGAAACAAATATTGGTGAACAGTATGATTATTACGAACCAAGAGTAGAGGGGCGATTTTTTAAACAACAAGGCGTTTTTGAATCAGGTGCATGGATTTCAACAGATTACAGAAAGAAATTTGCAATTGACGTTAGAACCCATTTTGCGATACGATATAAAGATGGCGATAATTATTACAACAGCATAAATGTATCTCCGCGTTTTCGTTTTTCAGATAAATTTCAAATGATTTATTCTATAAAATACGGTAAATTGTTTAACAACTATGGCTATGTAACGGAACTGGATAACGGAGATATTATTTTTGGTAATCGTGATTCAAAAGAAGTTGTAAATACATTAAGCGGCCAATTAAACTTTAGTACAAAATCGTCGCTTTCACTTTCATTTAGGTATTATTGGTCACCTGTT
>JADWMI010000056.1:9986-11430 GCA_015767395.1 Bacteroidota bacterium
AATATTCATAAATTTTACGGCGATTTAGAAGTTTTAAAAGGCGTGAACTTACATATTAAAAAGGGTGAAATTGTAGCCATTGTAGGGCCTTCTGGAGCTGGTAAAACAACACTTCTACAAATAATTGGCACTTTAGACAAACCAACTAAAAATAAAAATTCAGAACTTTCTATTCATCAGCAAAATTTATTAGAATTAAAAGATAAAGAATTATCAAAATTTAGAAATAAACACATTGGTTTTATTTTTCAGTTTCATCAATTATTTCCTGAATTTACAGCAATTGAAAACGTTTGTATCCCAGCCTACATTGCCAATAAATCTAAAAAAGAAGCAGAAACTAAAGCCAAAGAATTACTTGACTTTTTAGGGCTATCCGATAGAATTCATCATAAACCAAACGAATTATCAGGTGGTGAACAACAGCGTGTTGCAGTTGCCAGAGCTTTAATTAACAATCCAGCTGTTATTTTTGCCGATGAGCCAAGTGGTAATTTAGATTCCAATTCTGCAAAACATTTACATGAATTATTTTTTACATTACGAGATAAATTCAATCAAACATTTGTAATTGTAACGCATAATGAAGAATTGGCAAATATGGCGGACCGAAAATTAGAAATGATCGATGGTTGCATTATAAATTAAATTATTGAAATGATAGGAATTATTAGTGCAATGCAAGAAGAAATTCAAGCCTTGTTAAACAAACTTGAGAATGTATCTGTTTCTGAAAAAGGGATGCGAAAATACTACAAAGGAACTTTGTTTAACAAAGACGTTATTTTGGTTTTTTCACGATGGGGAAAAGTAGCTTCAGCAGTAACAACTACTCAACTTATCAACGATTTTAATGTTTCCGAAATTATTTTCACTGGTGTTGCCGGTGGAATTATGGATGAACTAAACATTGGCGATGTTGTAATTGGAAAAAATTTATATCAACACGATCTAAATGCAAGTCCATTTTACGAAAAATTAGAAATCCCTATTTTAAAGAAAAAATTCTTAATTACTGCTGATGCTACAAATTTATTAGCAGCAACAAATACTTTTTTAAATACATATAATAACTATGTTGAGCCAAGTGATGCTGCACTTTTTAACATAACAAAACCTAAAGTTGTATTTGGCGATATTGCCAGTGGGGATCAATTTATTTCAAGTTTAAAAAAAATAAAAAAGTTAAACAAATTAATTCCTACAGCTACTTGTGTTGAAATGGAAGGCGCTTCAGTGGCTCAGGTGTGTTTTGAATACAGCATGCCTTTTTCAATAATTCGAATTATTTCAGATAAAGCAAATGACAAGGCTAACATTGATTTTTCAAAATTTTCAAATTCAATTGCTAGCAATTATGCCCTTGGAATTTTAAAAAACTATTTTGGATAAGTAAATTTGATTTTCATATCTTTGAAAAACAAATTTAACAATGCAGTTTAAG
>JADWMI010000223.1 GCA_015767395.1 Bacteroidota bacterium
ATACAATAGTGGTCCATAAGCAAACATAAACGTATCATCTATAAACAATAATTGAGGCCATTTTATTTTAACATTAAATAAAATTATAAAAATATTAATAACTGATATTGAAATCATTAAAAAAACAACAGCCAATATTTTGTTACTTATAGTTTTACCCTTCTTGTTTTGAAACAAAAAAAATGAAACAAATAGCAATTGAAAACATAATACATAAAATAATATTTTCAATAAATTGGTATCCATAAAATTTAAACTAGATGTAATTAACAAATCTATTGAAATAATTTAACTTAAATAATTATTAAAAAAATCATTCTTATACCAATTCAAATTCTAAATAACCATTTCACACACATTACACTTCCCTCCTTTTGTCAGTCAGCATAATAAGTGTTTTATTCGCATTGCAGAAGATACATTTCGGCATAAAACTTTTCATAAAATGTAAAGTAAAACTTTGCTCTTAACCAAATGGAGTTTACGGAATTCGCGAACTCCAAAATGTAAAATAACAAATAAGTGAGTCTAACATTAGAATACATTTTATAAATAGGTTTAGCTATTTGTAACACAGATGGCGCGCTGGGAAAATTATGATGTATAGTACAATCATTCTATTTATAAAAAAAATGATAGCTATAATTCTATATTATGTAAAATATCCCAGAAGCATTGTATTTCATTGCGATATTCAGTACTTAGGTTAAGAAAGTTTTAAATATGCGATTCTCAGTGAATGGTGTTTATTCAAATATTTCCTACCGCCTCTCTAAGTTTAGGCTGAGCTTTTGTTGAAGCACCAAAAAAAGCTAACCTTTTAATTCCATATCTTTGATGAAAAAATAATTTTAATGAGTTTTTATCAGCAAATAGCGTCCTTTTACCACCATATTTTTAAAATCAATGTTAATCAAGTTGATTTTATTAAGTTAAAAATACCAGAAAGTGATTGTAAAGTTTTAGATATTGGATGTGGAATTGGAACGCTTTCTTTCGAGTTGACTAATTATTACAAGAACGTACTAGGAATTGATATGGATGCTGAAATGGTACGTGCAGCTTCAAAAAAAAAGAAAGACAAATCAAAATCCATTCAATTTCAACAAATAAGTATGCTTAAATTAGATACTTTTATCGCTAAAAATTCTGTAGACGGCATCATTTGTTTTGGAAATACGGTAGTCCATTTGAATTCGTTAGATGAAATAGCTGATTTTTTACAACAATCAAAAGCTGTACTTAAATCAAATGGAAAATTATTGCTTCAAATAGTCAATTACGATAAAATTATTGAAAAAAACATGAAGCAATTACCCCTCATAGAAAATGATGAAATTATATTTGAACGAAATTATCATTATCGTAAATCGGAAAATAAGATTGATTTTAATACGCGTTTAACAGTTAAATCAACCCAAGAAATAATTGAAAACAGGATTGAATTGTTGCCACTGTTAAAAAAGGAACTAGCGCTTTTATTATATAAGGCTGGTTTCGACAATTGTAACTACTATGGAAATTTTAATTCGGAATCGTATGCTAATAATAGTCCTGCTTTAATTATAGAGGCTTGGTAATCAAATTGTTTTATAAAAGTTTCCAGTTCCCAATTACTTTCCGAAAGAAGAACAATTTAATTATCCCATTAAACACACATTACGCTTCCCTCCTTTCGTCATCTCCACTACGCTCGATACATGCAGCCTAATAAGTGTTATTGTGTCATTAGAATTCTTAAGATATTTTTAAAACGCGTTTATGATTGTTAAACCCAAAACTATTTATTTGTTATAAATTACGGGCATTTGTCCTTTCCACGTATTCCATAATTCAGCTTCACTTATTAAATTGGCCATAAAGTGAGCAACATTTATACGACTGGTTTTATCAGCATTAAAAATGGCACTTCTGGTTGGTGAAAGATGTATTTCATAAGCTGTTACTGTTTCTTCATTAATTAGACCGTCGGGTCTCACTGCAACCCATTGAATAAAATTATTGTTTTGACCAATTTGGGTTCGCAAATAATCTGCTGCTTTTTCGTTATCCACATGTGGCGGCAATAGTACACGAAGAAGTCCAATAACGCATTTTTGGGCAAATGAAATAGGTTCGTTTAAGTCACCATTGCGATTGCCAGTAGTGTTCATTAAGATAAACCTTACAGGCTGCTCTGGGTTATTCGCTTTTATGGCATCACATAAGCTACGCGTAGCACTAGTAACCAATGTCCTAGGTTGACCATAAACACCTTTCCAGGTTAGATTGTGACCAAGACATGACACAATGGCTTGACAACCATCACTGTATTCCTTCAATTCGCTGTTACTTAATTCTGAAATACTTGCAGCAATAATTTGCACCTGGTCGTTACTTTTCCAAGATTCTGGTAACTTTTCCGGAGTTCTTACCATGACTTTAACGTTATGTTTTTGAATTAAAAGTTGTTCAACTACCTGTTTCCCTGTTGCTCCACTCGCACCTGCTACTAAAATTGTCATATAATTTTTTTATGTTTTTAAATAATATAGCTTGAAACCATAAAGTAAATAATCACTTATTTAAATTTTTCTTTTTGCGTCACTTAAGCCCTGTTTCATTGCTGCCTCAAAGTTTGTATTTGGATATTTTGTAAGTCCCGTATTAAAATATTTAATGGCGTTATTATAATCTTCATGCTCTAAATAAAACTGTCCAAATCTATTTTGCCAATAAGCATTTGCATATCTTTTAGTGGTTAACACGTCTTTAAATTCTTCCATAAAGAAGCTGAAATATTTAAAATTATCACGATTCAACCCTAGCCAAATTAAAGAGTTTTGTGTGCTTTCATAGATGCTGTCATCAGTTCCAAAACGCTTTGTTCTTTCTTTAAGAAATGATGCTATATACGGTATTCCTCCCATATCAATATATTGCTGTATACTTTCAAAAACCAACGCATCATAATTATGATAATAGTATCTTATCCCTTTATACATGGCTAAATGCGGCATTGTTTCATGTACTTCATCATTAAACAATTCGTATTTCCAAATTAGATTTTTAGGATTGTATTTCTCTAGCCTTTCATTAAACGTATCTGTAGAAGCAATGTAATAAATATCTTTTCTAGAGTTTGCGATATATAAATAGATCTCTTTATCAGAATTAAAACCTTTCACAATTTCTTCTGAAGCCAAACCCCCATCGGTAATGATAGCGCCAGCAAACAATTCTTTTTCTTCTAAAATGAGTTCACTTAAATAATATGCAGCAGCTTCCCAACCGAAAATGAGACGTTCTTGAGTTGTTCTGTAGTTTGTATCTATAAACGGTAGTACTTCGTCTTTTAAAAAGGAGGTAAACTTCTCTTTATCATCATCAAATAAAGTGCGTCTTAAAGGATTGCTATTTTTGACACCTACCACAATCATTTCTGGAATTGCTCCAGGTGTTCTTAATGATTTTTGAATGGCAACACCGTTGGCAAAAAACCATTGCCCATCTAAAATGTATAATACGGGATATTTTTGATCTGAAGTTGCATAACTGTCAGGTACATAGATTTGAATTCCTCTATTTTGACCTAAGATGGTTGATTGGATAATATGATTGGTCCCAATTGTATTTGGAGAATCTTCTATTTGCGAAAAACAATTTTCATTCAGAAATAAGCACGTTAAAACTATAAGGATTTGTTTCATATTATTTTAGATTAGTTAAGAGTAATAGGAAAGTTTAAATGTATAAACTAGAATAACCAATTAAACACATTTAAACTTTTTTACCATTTATTTAACGTAAATCGAGGAGTTATATGTTGTTTATATTGTCTATCAAATTTTCATCACTTCGCGTTCCATAAGGATCTACAGCGATATAACTAGGTTTTTTATTGACAATAATTTTAATCTCAGTCATTTCTTTATTGAAATGATTTGATTCATAATAAAGAATTGAGCTATCATCTTTTACTAATGAAGGATGCTTAGTAAATACTCCAATTTTAATAGGTTCATCTATAGAAATTTGTTTGATTTCTCCACTATCTATAGTTTCAAATCGTTTTGCTTTTACTTTAACAGTTACTTCAAATGTCCCATTTGCTAACTCTTTGTAAGAACTCTCTTCAATGCCTAAATCGTACGTGATTACTTTTTTAAACCAATCATCAATTAAAATATGCTGTTCTTGAGACGTTACTTTATGAAGTTCATCTAAAAATTCAATGGAGTTAGCGTCTAGCTTATTGATATTACGATGTTTGTCTGTAATAGTTTTTAAGACATGATTTACTTGCTTCTCTCCTATCAAATCTCTTAATGCCATCATTACAGTCAATGCTTTTCCATATGAGATATAGCCTTGACTTGTAACCATGTAAACTGGAGGTTCAAGTTCGTTAGCAAAAGACCTTCCTGAAAAATATCGACTTCTAGCGTTTTCACTCAACGTAAATAATGCTCTTTTTCCGTACATTT
>JADWMI010000224.1 GCA_015767395.1 Bacteroidota bacterium
AGCCCAGCTTCTTCTTGCAATTCCATTGTTTACATCAAAGAAAAGCATATTTTTTAAATTTCTTTCGGCATCTTCCGATCCATCAAGCAACATTCCAAAACCACCATTAATCACTTCGCCCCAGCCAACACCGCCACCATTGTGTATAGAAACCCAGGTTGCGCCTCTAAAACTATCGCCAATTACATTGTGAATGGCCATATCTGCTGTGAATTTACTACCGTCATTTATGTTGCTGGTTTCTCTGTAAGGAGAATCTGTACCGCTAACATCGTGGTGATCTCTTCCTATAACCACAGGAGCCGAAATTTCTCCAGCAGCAACGGCTTCATTAAATGCCAAAGCTATTTTTGCTCTTCCTTCAGCATCAGCATATAGTATTCGTGCTTGTGAACCAACAACTAATTTGTTTTCTTTTGCATCTTTAATCCACTTAATATTATCGCTAATTTGAAGTTGAATTTCACTTGGCGCGGTTTTCTGAATTTTAATTAAAACTTGCATTGCAATCGCATCTGTTTTATCTAAATCTTCAGGATTATTTGAAGTACAAACCCATCTAAACGGACCAAATCCATAATCGAAACACATAGGTCCCAATATATCTTGTACGTACGAAGGGTATTTAAAGTCGATACCGTTTTCAGCTAAAACATCGGCATTGGCACGAGAAGCTTCCAATAAAAAAGCATTTCCATAGTCAAAAAAGTAAGTGCCTCTTTCAGTATGTTTGTTAATTAAACGGGCTTGTTTTCTTAAAGATTCCTGTACTTTTTCTTTAAATAATTCTGGGTTATTACGAATTAATTCGTTTGATTCTTCAAAGCTTAAACCTGCTGGATAATAACCTCCAGACCAAGGGTTGTGCAGCGAAGTTTGATCGGAACCAACGTGCACAAAAATATTTTCATTGTAAAAACGTTCCCAAACATCAACGACATTACCAATAAAAGCAATAGCCAAAATAGCGTTTGCCTTTTGGGCACTTTTTACAGTTTGCACCAGTTCATCTAAATTATCAATGAGTACATCTGCCCATCCTTGTTCGTGTCTTTTTTCGGCGGCATTACTATTTACTTCAGCACAAACAGTTATGCATCCTGTAATATTTCCTGCTTTTGGTTGTGCGCCACTCATACCTCCTAATCCAGAGGTTAAGAAAATTTTTCCTTTTGGATTTTCATCCTTTTTTAATATTTTTCTGAAGGCATTCATTAACGTGATAGTAGTTCCGTGAACAATTCCTTGGGGTCCAATATACATATAAGAACCGGCAGTCATTTGTCCGTATTGCGTAACGCCCAAAGCATTGAATTTTTCCAAATCATCTGGTTGAGAATAATTTGGAATCATCATACCGTTAGTCACTACAACGCGTGGCGCATCTTTTGAAGAAGGAAATAAACCCATAGGATGCCCAGAATACATATGCAAAGTTTGTGTTTCAGTCATGTTGGCTAAATACTGCATAGTGACTAAATATTGCGCCCAATTTTGAAAAACAGCGCCATTGCCACCGTAAGTAATTAATTCTTCAGGGTGTTGTGCAACAACAGGATCTAAATTGTTTTGAATCATTAACATGAGTGCTGCTGCTTGTTTTATTTTGGCTGGATAAGCATCAATTGAACGTGCGTGCATTTCATAGTCTGGTTTAAAACGATGCATGTATATTCTGCCGTATTCATTTAATTCATTTGCAAATTCAACTGATAATTCAGCGTGCCATGCTGATGAAAAATAACGCAAAGCATTTCTAATGGCTAATTTTTTTTCTTCTAAAGTTAAAATATCTTTTCGGCGTGGTGCCTGATTTGCATTTTTTGGATAAACTTTTTTTGAAGGTAATTTAGAAGGGATTCCTTGTAAAATTTGTTCTTTAAATAATGTGTTACCTGCTGTACTCATGTTTCCTTTTTTTAATAAACTTCAAATAGTTGATCGAACTCGCTGTAAGAATGGTTGAATTTCTGGGTAATAGCAAGTAAGTTTCTGTTTTTGACAATGGAGGCTGCTTTTTCAACATCTATAGAAAAAATACGATCTTCTGTAGCATGTGAAATGTGTTGGCGAATAAAATCATGAACGGCATCTATGGTTTCACTTGATTTTAAAGGCTTTCTAAAGTCGAATGCCTGTGCAGCGCATAACAATTCAATAGCCAAAATATTTTCGAGGTTGTTTAGAACTCTCAAGGCTTTTCTTCCGCCAATCGAGCCCATACTTACATGGTCTTCTTGCCCTAATGAAGTTGGAATACTGTCGGCACTTGCAGGAAAACACATGCCTTTATTTTCACTAACCAGTGCTGCCGATGTGTATTGTAAAATCATAAAACCAGAATTAATACCAGTATCTTTCATTAATAACCTTGGTGTGCCTTCATATTTACCTTCTAATGATAAATAAGTTCTTCTGTCGGAAATACTTCCAATTTCGGCTGCGGCCAAACAGGCATAATCCAAAGGCATGGCCAATGGTTGGCCATGAAAACTACCACCGCTTATAATCACATCTTCTGAAATTATAATTGGATTGTCTGTAACTGAATTTAATTCAACTTCAACAATATCTTTTAAATGTAGCCAAGCATTTCTAGAGCTTCCGTGTACTTGCGGCATACAGCGTAAAGAATATGGATCTTGTACCTTGTCGCAAAACTCATGAGAATCTCCGATTTCTGAATTGCTTAAAAATTGGCGAATTCTTTCAGCTACATGTATATTTCCTTTAAAAGGACGCGTAGCATGTAATTCTTTATGAAATGGCATTTGTGACCCCATCAAACCTTCAATCATCATGGCACCAATTAAATCGGCATGGGCAAGACAGCTATAGAGTTTGTCAACAACCATGACTGCATGAGCCAATATAAATTGTGTGCCGTTTATCAATGCCAATCCAGCTTTTGGATGCAATGCTATTGGTTGGATATTTAGTTTGTTGAAAATTTCTTGAGTGGCTACAATTTCATTGTTATAAAACACTTTTCCTTCACCAATTAACGGTAGAAATAGATGGGATAGCGGACAAAGGTCTCCTGATGCGCCAACCGAACCTTGTTCTGGAACAACGGGAATAATATCATTTTCAATATGCCATAAAATCCGATTTATTACAGTCATAGAAATTCCTGAAAATCCTTTAGCTAAAGAATGTACTTTTAAAATCAACATTAATTTTGACAATTCTTTATCTATTGGATTTCCAACACCAACACTATGGCTTAATAAAATATTTCGTTGTAATTTACTGGTGTTTTCTTTTGAAATAATGGTATCGCATAAAGGTCCAAACCCTGTATTTATACCATATACAGCTTTGTCTTTTTGCGCAACAGCCAGCACAATTTCATGTGATTTCTGAATGTTAGTTTCAGCTTTTTTACTTAATTCAGTTTTTTCTTCACCACGAGCTATAGCAAGAACTTTGGAAATTGTTAAATGATCCAATCCGTATTTGAACATTTTATATAATATTTATGGTTATCTCAAATTTACGATTATATTTGATAAGTATAAATACCATTTTTAACAAGTATTGATAACTATGAGTAATCGAATTGAATTGAGACACCTTAAATATTTCATGGCAGTTGCCGAAGAATTACACTTTAGAAAAGCTGCCGATCGATTGTTTATATCGCAACCAGGGTTGAGTCGTCAAATAAAACAAATGGAAGATGATTTGGGTGTTAAATTATTTGAACGCTTAAATAAAAAGGTGTTTTTAACTGTGGCAGGGGCTTATTTAAAAAAGGAAGTTGCGCTCTCTTTGAGTAATTTAGAAAATATTTTTGAGTATACAAAATTGATAGATGCTGGAGTTGAGGGTAAAATTAAGATGGGTTATGTTGGGTCAGCAATGCAAAATATAGTCCCACAATTATTGTTAAACATTCGCGAAAAGTATAAGAATATTCAATTCGATCTAAAAGAAATGGACAATCCAAAACAGATAAAAGCGTTGCTTTCTCAGGAAATAGACATCGCATTTATTAGAATGGAAAAGGTACCTCATGAATTAAAAATTAAACCCATTTTTGAAGATACATTTTCGTTGGTCTTGCCAAAAAATCACCCTATTGATCAACACAATTTCAGTGGTTTATCTCAATTTAAAGATGAATCTTTTATATTTATAGAGCCTTCTTACAGTCCAGATTATTATGAGGAAATTATGGAGATTTTTAGAGCAAGTGGATTTGCACCTATTGTTTCACATAATTCAGTTCATGCGAGTACCATTTTTAGATTGGTAGAAAATAACTTAGGAATTTCAATTGTGCCTACAATTTTGCAGCACGGTTATAATATGAATGTTAAATTTATTGAGTTAAAAAGTGTTTCACAAAGAACGGTGCTATCTGTGGCTTGGAATGTGAACAGCAGAAACCCGATGTTGAAAAATATAATGGAGTTTATTTAGGAATCTTAGAATTTTTCTATAATTAGATAGTTAAA
>JADWMI010000225.1 GCA_015767395.1 Bacteroidota bacterium
TATCAATATAAGCATACATTACTTGATTGATATCTGTTGCAAACTCTATCCAAGAACCCTTAAAAGGAATTACTCTAGCTGAATATAATTTAGTTCCGTTTGCGTGGAATGACTGTCCAAAGAACACACCTGGAGAACGGTGTAGTTGAGAAACTACAACTCTTTCAGCTCCATTAATTACAAATGTACCACTATGTGTCATGTAAGGTATTGTACCTAAATAAACATCTTGAACAATTGTTTCAAAATCTTCGTGTTCAGGATCTGTACAAAACAATTTTAATCGTGCTTTTAAAGGAACACAATATGTTAAACCTCTTTCAATACATTCTTGAATTGAATATCTTGGAGGATCGACAAAATAGTCTATAAACTCTAACACAAATTGGTTACGAGTATCTGTAATTGGGAAGTTATCAAGGAAGGTTTTATACAACCCTTCAGTACTTCTTTCGTCAGCTTTGGTTTTCAGTTGAAAAAAATCTTGAAAAGATTTTACTTGAATATCTAAAAAATCTGGATATTCAGTAACCAGTTTAGCTGAGGCAAAGTTTATTCTTTCGGTGAAATTTTTTAGTGCCAATGGATAAAACTTTAAGTTAAAAAAAATTAAAATATAAAGAACGAATATATACGCAAAAATGGTTTAGGTCTTGGGATAACCCCAGACCTAAACCTTAATTTGTGTTAGCTTACTTAAGATTACTTAAGCTCAACCTCAGCTCCAGCTTCTTCTAATGAAGCTTTTAAAGCTTCTGCTTCATCTTTAGTAACACCTTCTTTTACTGGTGCTGGTGCGCTATCTACAACACCTTTAGCTTCTTTCAAACCTAAACCAGTTAATTCTTTTACTAATTTTACAACTGCTAGTTTAGAACCACCTGCTGCTTTTAAAATTACGTCGAATTCAGTTTGCTCTTCTGCTGCCTCTTCTCCACCTGCTGCTGGACCTGCTGCTGCAACTGCTGCTGCAGCTGGCTCAATACCATATTCGTCTTTTAAAATATTAGCTAACTCGTTAACTTCTTTAACTGTTAAGTTAACTAGTTGTTCTGCGAAATCTTTTAAATCTGCCATTTCTCTTTGTTTAATTTTTATTATATTAGTTTATTAGTGCGCTTATTCTTTTTCTGATAATGTTTTCAAAATACCTGACAATTTATTACCTCCAGATTGTAATGCTGAAACAACATTCTTAGCTGGTGATTGTAAAATTGTGATAATTTCTCCAATAAGTTCTTCTTTAGACTTAATGTTAACTAAGATATTTAATTGGTCTTCACCAACAAAAATTGCTTCTTCAACATAAGCTCCTTTCAATAAAGGCTTATCAGATTTTGATTTCTTTTGAAATTCTTTAATTAATTTTGCTGGAGCATTACCAGTATCCGACATCATTATGGAAGTATTTCCTTTTAATGTTGATGGTAATTCTCCAAAATCTTTATCAGATTTTTCCATTGCTTTTTCAAGCAAACTATTTTTAACAACTGCAAGTTTTATATTTGCCTTAAAACAAGCTCTACGTAAATTAGAGGTCTGTAAAGCATTTAAGCCTGATATATCCGCTAAATAGATAGTAGTACCTTCAGTTAACTTTGCTGTTAAATCTTCTATTACTTGTGATTTTTCTTCTCTCGTCATAATTTCTGAGTTTTAACTTTTTATTAAACTGATTTAGCGTCAATGTTAATACTTGGACTCATAGTGCTAGACATATAAATGCTTTTTACATAAGTACCTTTTGAAGAAGTAGGCTTCATCTTAATTAAAGTTTGAAGTAATTCAGCTGCATTATCTACAATTTGCTCAGCACTAAAAGATACTTTTCCAATTGCAGCATGCACTATTCCTGTTTTTTCAACTTTAAAATCAATTTTACCAGCTTTCACCTCTTTAACAGCTTTTGCAACATCCATAGTTACCGTACCTGTCTTTGGGTTAGGCATTAAACCTCTTGGTCCTAAAACACGACCTAAAGGACCTAATTTACCCATAACGCTTGGCATTGTAATAATAACGTCTACGTCTGTCCAACCATCTTTAATTTTTTGAAGATACTCATCTAACCCTACATAATCAGCACCAGCTGCTGTAGCCTCTGCTTCTTTATCTGGAGTTACCAATGCTAATACTTTAACATCTTTACCTGTTCCGTGTGGTAATGTTACTACCCCTCTAACCATTTGATTAGCTTTACGAGGATCAACTCCCAATCTTACAGCCAAGTCAATAGATGCATCAAACTTTACATTAGTAATATCTTTTACTAAAGCGCAAGCATCATTCAAAGAATAAGCTTGATTACTATCAACCTTCGCTTGTGCTTCTTTTTGCTTTTTCGTTAATTTTGCCATTTTAAATAACTGTTTTATTGTTTAACTGGAGCTTTTCCTTTTACTTTAATTCCCATTGAACGAGCAGTACCTGCCATCATTAACATAGCCGACTCTACAGTAAATGCATTTAAATCTACCATTTTATCTTCAGCAATAACTTTCAATTGATCCCAAGTAACTGTAGCTACTTTTTGACGGTTTGGTTCTGGTGAACCTTTTTTCACTTTCGCTGCTTCTAAAATTTGAACAGCTGCTGGTGGAGTTTTAATAACAAACTCGAAAGATTTATCCTTGTATACTGTAATAGCAACAGGTAAAATTTTTCCTGGTTTGTCTTGAGTTCTAGCATTAAATTGCTTACAGAACTCCATAATATTCACTCCGGCAGCACCTAAAGCAGGTCCAACTGGCGGTGACGGGTTTGCCGCACCTCCCTTTACTTGTAATTTTACTACTTTACTAATTTCTTTTGCCATCTTTTAATCTAAATTTAGATATTACATTTTTTTGGAAGCAAAATGCAACACCACATTATTGTAACAATTATGAAATTTTTTCAACTTGCATATAACTTAATTCTAATGGTGTTTTTCTTCCGAATATTTTCACCATTACTTCAAGCTTACGTTTTTCTTCGTTAATTTTTTCAATCGTTCCGTCAAAACCATTGAATGGTCCATCGATAACTTTTACTGTTTCACCAGGTATATAAGGTATTGCAACATTCTCATTTTGAACAGACAACTCATCAACTTTACCTAGCATACGGTTTATCTCAGCTTTTCTCATAGGAACAGGATCTCCTCCTTTAACTTCTCCTAAAAATCCAATTACACCGGTAATTCCTTTAATAATATGAGGAAGCTCCCCACTTAAGTTTGCTTCTATCATAACGTAACCAGGAAAATAAACACGTTCTTTGTTTACTTTTTTACCGTTACGCACTTGAATAACTTTTTCCGTAGGTACAAGAACGCTCTCTACATAATCTGTCATACCAAGACGGGAAATTTCATTTTCGATATAAGATTTCACCTTATTCTCTTGCCCACCAATAGCTCTTACAACGTACCACTTTTTTACAGAATCAGCCATAACTCTAATTTAAAATAATTTAAAATACTCAGTTAAACCAGTCTGGAAGAATTTATCCACTGCGAAAACTGCCAATGCAAATATCACAGTAAATACAGCAACAACAACTGTTGATTTTTGAGCTTCTTCCCAAGAAATCCACGACACTTTGTTGCGCAACTCATCAAAAGAGTCTATAATATATTTTACTAAATTCATTTTTTTTTATTTTGCACGGGCGGAGAGACTCGAACTCCCGACACCTGGTTTTGGAGACCAGTGCTCTACCAACTGAGCTACGCCCGTAAATATAAGGTGCTCCAAAAAAGAAGCACCTTTATATATTGATTTTTAGGCTATAAATTAGTCTAACATTTCTGTTACCTGACCTGCACCTACTGTTCTACCACCTTCACGGATTGCAAAACGTAAACCTACGTTTAATGCAATTTTTTGATGTAGTTCAACATGAATTGTTAAGTTATCACCTGGCATTACCATTTCAACTCCTTCAGGTAACATAATGGTTCCTGTTACATCAGTTGTACGTACGTAAAACTGTGGACGGTAGTTGTTATGGAATGGAGTGTGACGTCCACCTTCTTCTTTTTTAAGGATATAAACCTCAGCTTTGAAGTTAGCATGTGGAGTTACTGAACCTGGCTTACAGATTACCATACCTCTTTTAATATCTTCTTTCGCAATACCTCTTAATAAGATACCAACGTTATCTCCAGCTTCACCTCTATCTAATATTTTACGGAACATTTCAACTCCAGTAACTGTAGAAGTTAATTTTTCAGCTCCCATACCGATAATGTCAACAGAATCACCTGTATTAGCAACTCCAGTTTCGATACGACCTGTAGCAACAGTTCCACGACCTGTAATTGAGAATACATCTTCAATTGGCATTAAGAAATCTTTCTCAACATCACGTTTTGGTAATTCAATCCAAGTATCAACGGCATCCATTAATTCCATGATTTTATCCATCCATTGTGGCTCTTTATTCAATCCACCTA
>JADWMI010000226.1 GCA_015767395.1 Bacteroidota bacterium
CGTTTAGGACTTCCTTCTGGATAACTCTTTTAACAGGTCTCGCTCCAAATTGAGGGTCGAAACCTTTATTAGCCAATGCTTCTACAAGATCATCGGTATATTCAATTTGTATTTCTTTTTCTTTTAACATTTTAACCAAACCATTTAATTGAATTTTTACAATTTGATTTATTTCGGATCTGTTTAAAGGTGTAAACATAATTATTTCGTCAATTCTATTTAAAAATTCTGGTCTTATGGTTTGTCTTAGCAATCCAATAACTTCAACTTTTGTAGCTTCTGTTATTTGTGTTCTTTTATCCATATCCATTTTTTCAAAACGTTCTTGAATAATATGTGCTCCCATATTTGAGGTCATAATGATAATGGTATTTCTAAAATCAGCAACCCTTCCTTTGTTATCAGTTAACCTACCTTCGTCTAAAACTTGCAATAAAATATTGAATGTATCAGGATGCGCTTTTTCAATTTCGTCTAATAAAATAACGGAATATGGTTTTCTTCTTACGGCCTCTGTTAATTGTCCACCTTCATCATAACCAACATATCCTGGAGGCGCACCAATCAAGCGGCTTACAGAGTGTCGCTCTTGATATTCACTCATATCAATTCTTGTCATTGAATTTTCATCGTCAAATAAATATTCGGCTAATGCTTTGGCTAATTCGGTTTTTCCAACACCAGTAGTTCCTAAAAACAAGAAAGTACCCATTGGCTTCTTTGGATCCTGTAAACCTGCTCTAGAGCGCCTCACAGCATCTGAAACAGCTTCAATTGCTTCTTCTTGTCCAACAACTCTATTGTGTAATTCTATTTCCAAATCCAATAATTTTTCACGCTCACTTTGCAGCATTTTTGTAACTGGTATTCCAGTCCATTTTGCGACTACTTCCGCAATATCATCTCTTGTAACTTCTTCATTTATAAGTGCTGAACCTTGATTTTTAGCCATTTCTTTTTGAAGTTCCTCCAAGATTTCTTGCTCCTCCTTTATTTTACCATATCTAATTTCAGCTACTTTACCATAATCACCGTCACGTTCAGCCCGTTCAGCTTCTAATTTGAAGTTTTCAATGGCTTCTTTACTTGCCTGTACATTGTCTACCAATTCTTTTTCACTCGTCCATTTTGCACTAATTTCATTTCTATCTTCTTTTAAATTGGCAAGTTCTTTTTTCAATGAAGCTAATTTTTTTTCATCCTTTTCACGCTTTATAGCTTCAACCTCAATCTCAATTTGCATAATTTTACGATCCATCACATCCAGTTCTTCTGGTTTTGAATTGATTTCCATTCGTAATTTAGCTGCTGCTTCATCCATTAAATCAATAGCCTTATCGGGTAAAAACCGATTGGATATATAGCGCTGTGAAAGTTCAACCGCAGCTATAATGGCCTCATCTTTTATTTGAACCTTGTGGTGATTTTCATATTTCTCTTTAATACCTCTTAAAATTGAAATAGCACTTTCGGTATCTGGTTCATCAACCACTATTTTTTGAAAACGACGTTCCAAAGCTTTGTCTTTCTCAAAATATTTTTGATATTCGTCTAGGGTAGTGGCTCCAATAGCTCTAAGCTCACCACGTGCCAATGCAGGCTTTAAAATATTTGCTGCATCCATTGCGCCTTGACCGCCACCAGCGCCAACTAGTGTATGTATTTCATCTATGAATAGCACAATTTCGCCATTGGAAGAAGTTACTTCTTTAATGACTGATTTTAAGCGCTCTTCAAATTCTCCTTTGTATTTAGCACCTGCAATAAGGGCACCCATATCTAAAGAATAAATTTGTTTGTCTTTTAAATTTTCCGGAATATCCCCTTTAATAATTCTATGTGCCAAACCTTCAGCAATGGCCGTTTTACCAGTTCCTGGTTCTCCAACGAGTATTGGGTTGTTTTTTGTTCTACGAGAAAGAATTTGAAGTATTCTTCTAATTTCTTCATCGCGTCCAATTACTGGATCTAATTTCCCTTCTTTTGCCAAATGATTTAAATTCCGAGCAAATTTGTTCAATGAATTATAGGTTTCTTCGGCACTTTGAGAGGTTACGTTACTTCCTTTTCTCAATTCTTCAATGGAGGCTTTTAATCCTTTTTCTGTAACGCCTTGATCTTTTAATATTTGTGAAGTGGTGTCATTGGTTTTTAAAATACTCAATATTAAATGTTCAATGGAAACATATTCATCATTCATTTTTTTAGCTTCATTTGTTGCTGTGTTTAGCATTTTTGAAGCATTTTTCGACAACATAATATCTCCACCTGTTACTTTTGAATAACTTTCTAAAGTTTTATCCAATACACTTTTAAGTAATTCAATATTTACCCCTAATTTTTTTAAAATAAAAGGAGTAACGTTTTCATCAACTTCAAAAATTCCTTTTAAAATATGAGTGTTTTCAATTTGTTGATGTTCAAAACTTTGAGCAATTTGTTGCCCCTCTTGAACAGCCTCTTGCGATTTTATGGTAAATTTATTAAAGTTCATAACTATTTTGTTTTTTGTGTTTATATTTACCCCTTCAAAAAATATTCCAAGTCACCTAAAAGGTTTAATATTGACATAGTGTCTTGTTTTTAAAGTGATTATAGACAATTTGTCTTTTTTTGAAAGTAAAAGTATAATTAACGACTAAAATTGAAAAATAAAAAAAAATGGGATTATTTTCGAATATATTTAACACTGTTGACAGCGAAAACAAAATACAAATTAATTGGGTTCCTTTATCGGAAAGTAGTCAACTGGATACATTAATTAAATTGTCAAAGACTAAACCTGTGCTTATTTTTAAACACAGTACCAGATGTGGAATTAGCAGAATGGCACTTAAAAGTTTTGAAAAGCAATATGATTTGAGTGCAGATCAAATTGAATTGTATTTTTTAGATTTATTAAATTATAGAGGATTGTCTGATGAAATAGCAACTAGGTTTCATATTTCACATCAATCACCACAAGTTATTGTACTTCAAAATGAAAAGGTAGTTTATCATGACTCACATTATCAAATTAGTGTTGAAGAAATAAAAAAGGTAATTTCACTTCAGCCCATTGTTAGTTAATATTATGGGACGATATGATGTTTTTAATTTTTAGTTTTAAATTTTCTCCACTATCATAAATCATTTGTTCATTACTTGGGAATGGCACAAATTTGTATGTTAATAAATCCACATATTCCTTTTTAATTGCATTTCTATCACCTTTATAAGTGGCGTAACGGTGTTCAAATACAAAACTACTTTCTAAAGGAAACGTTTTAATAAATTGATTTTTCTCCAAATCAAAATACTTGATTTGGCCGATTACTTGAACCGATTTAAATTGAGTGTTTTGATATACTTTACTTCGAATGGTCTTAAATTTATCGATCTTAATGCTTTTACCTAAACTATCTTTCACCTCATTACCTTTTTCATCTTCAAGATATTTCCAACCATCTTTCACTTGTTTTTCTTGAACAACTTCTTTTTCCCTGATTTGTTCAGGGGATATATTAATTGTTCTTAGGTTTAAAGCAATTTCATAATTATAATTTACCTTAGCTTGTTTTTTGTTATGATAAACCGTCCAAAGCGTATTTAATCCATAGGTCTCAAAATTAAGTAAATCTTCTTCTAATCTAATCGGTATCACCTTATTCGTTTGGTTTTGCATAAACACAAATACAAAATTAGTTCCCTTGTAATGCGCTTCCTCAATTAAAGCATTGGTGTCTTTATAATTTGGATTTATTTTATTTAAATAAGTTAAATCTTCATAGATGTTTCTAAAATCATTTTTATTTTGAGAATTGTCGAGCGAATTTTTAGCGTTGTTATACAAATAGGCAGTAAGGTTTTGTTTGCTACTTAAAATTTCATCTGAATAATTAACAAAAAGAAATTTAGCATTTTTACCTTTACTTAAAATAGGGAGTGGAAGTAATGGTTTTATAAGCTCTTGTCTGTTATTTAAAGTCGTATAAAGCGAATAAATATTTTCTAAATTTGATGGATTTCCTTCTTTTTGAAGAAAATTAATTCGTTCAAGGTCTCTTTTATTGGCTTTTGCATATGCTTCTTCCAACATTAAAACATAAGGCTCATTACTTTTCTTTAATTTAGCGCTCCTAAGGTTTTTTAAAGCGCTGTTTATAGCGCTGTCATAATTGCCGTAATTAATGGCTTCTTGTGTTTTCTTTACGCCACTACAACCAATAAATAAAATAGTTATGAATATATAAAGGATTTGATTTTTCATAAGGGGTTTGTTTAAGTATTTTGGGATCAAATTTTGAAAGACAAAAATAACCAATTAGCCCTAATATAAAATATTTTAGGGCTAATAATATGGTATTAAAATGAAATTGTTATTTTTTTAAATCAAAGGCAGGTAAAATTTGACCTGTACATTTTCCAAAACC
>JADWMI010000227.1:0-1872 GCA_015767395.1 Bacteroidota bacterium
TAAAAAAACAATACAAATACGCTTACGCAATATTTTTGTTCCCTTTTCTTTTTGCTTACAGCCGAATTTATTTAGCAGCACATTTTCCAATAGATATTTTAGCAGGAATGATTTTGGGATATGTAATTGCCCTTATCTTTTATAAGATAATGAAGTTATTTGTATTCAAAAAATAAATTATTTTACACGACTTATGGTTAAACCGTCTCTAATTGGCAACAAAACAGTTTCAATTCTATCATCAGAGTTCAGTAGTTTGTTATAAGAAATCAGTGCTTTTGTATCTACATCCTTTGGGTTCAACTTTTCAATAACTTTTCCGCTCCAAAGTACATTGTCAGATAAAATAACACCGCCTTTATTCATTTTATCAATTATTAAATTGAAATAGTTAGTATAGTTAGCTTTATCGGCATCAATAAAAACCAAATCGAATTTTTTGTCAATGGTAGGAATAATTTCCAATGCGTTGCCCTCCAATTGCTTTATCTGATTTTTATAATCGGATTTGTCAAAATATTTTTTTGAAAACGACTCCAGTTCTTCATTTTTATCAATGGTAAAAAGGGTCCCTGACTTTTGCATACCTTCCGCCAAACACAGTGCTGAGTACCCAGTATAAGTTCCAATTTCTAATATGTTTTCAGGATGTATTAATTTAGAAATCATTGATAAAACCCTGCCTTGAAAAGCGCCACTCAGCATACGTGGATTTAAAATTTTTTGCCAGGTTTCTTTATTAAGTTGTTGTAAAAGTTCAGGTTCATTTTGAGAATGACTTACAACATAATTGTCAATATCTTCAGGTAAAAAATTCATGTGTTTTGCTTATAAAAGTACAAAAAACGGAACTTAAATAAGTTCCGTTAAAGTTAAAATAATGATTTTTCCTTTATTTTTTCATCCATACATTCCTTCTCTCCATCAGTTAAACAGCATTGATTCTTTTTTTCAAATCCCTGATGCTTCTTATAACATGTAGACAAAACACTATTTTGTTTTGAATATAGTCCACATTTTCTACATAATAAAAGATGCAATCCTAGTTTTATTCTATCCCTTATATTTATTTCGCCATATTGGCTTTTATCACAAATTGCAGTTGCTTTATCACAGCTTAATTTCATAACAAAATTCATTTAATTTTTAAACCAGTTATCTTCCATACATTTTCTTAATTGCGTTCTAGCTCTATGAATAATTACCCAAAGGTTCGACGAAGTAATCTCAAGTTCCTTACAAATTTGTTCTGTTTCAAGTTCTTGAATTGTTTTCATTCTAAATACAATTGCATATTTATCAGGTAATTTATTTATGCATTTTTCTATTGCAACACTTAACTCTTCATTTTCAATACTTTTATCAATCTCATTATTCCAGTCACTTGGCACGCGTTCTTCAATCCATTCACCTTCTCTATCTCCATCAGAATAAAAATTCATTTTAACTTCAGCTTTTCCTTTAGCTGAATTAATTTTTCGATAATGATCAATTATTTTTCGTTTTAAAATAGCGATTAACCATGTTCTTTCACTGGCCTTTCCTTGAAAATTTTTCATAGCGTTAAGGCCCGCAAAAAAGGTGTCTTGCACCAAATCCTTCGACAAATCACGATCGTTAATTCTACTTATGGTATAATTAAACAGATAATCGGAGTGCAATGCTACCCATTTATCAGGATTTAAAGTATGTTTTGTTTCTTTAACCATTAGTTTGGAAATCTTTAAGCTAAAATAGACAATTATTTAGAATTATTCTAATTAAGGAGATTGTCAATTTACTGCAATACAACTGTCTTTTCTTCTTGTGTCAATAATTGATATAATTTCCCAATATTCACCATTGAAAAATAGCTGAAATGAATTAACCCCA
>JADWMI010000227.1:1972-4404 GCA_015767395.1 Bacteroidota bacterium
GCAACTAAAATAGTGATAGTTGTATTTTTTTCTTTAATAAGTGGTTTCTTCTCAATAACTGTTGTTACAATTGGTGCATTTACTTTTGAATAGGGTATGGTAAAATAAATAGTTGTTCCAGGGTTGTTAGATGTTAGCCAAATTTCACCTTCAAATAATTCGATAAACCTTTTTGAAATGGCCAAGCCCAAACCAGTTCCCTTATTATGCTTCTCAAAATCACCATCCGCCTGCACAAATCTGTCAAATATTTTATGATGCAGTTCTTTGTCAATACCCTTACCTGTATCTTTAACGTAAAATCGCAACATTTTATCAACAAGCTCATACCCAAATTCAACTTTTCCCTCATTTGTGAATTTAAATGCATTTGAAATAAGGTTCGTAAGCACCTGGTTTAGTTTTGTTTTATCTATTGTTATAAAACTATCAAAGTTTTTCAGACCTTTTACACAAATCAACTCAAGGTTTTTTTCACTTGCCATTTGTCTATAAAAAACTTCTATATCTGCTAGCAATTGGTTTATTGATGTTTTTTCATAATTTAACTGTACAACCCCAGCTTCAATTTTTGAAATATCTAAAATATCATTTACAATAGAAAGCAAGCGTTTACTACTATTAATCACAATATTAGCATAATCCTTTCTTTGACTATAAGACAAGTCTGGGTTTAAAAACAATTCAGAAAAACCAATAATACCATTCATAGGCGTACGAATTTCATGGCTCATATTTGCTAAAAATGCAGACTTTAAACGATCAGATTCTTGGGCTTTCTTTAGGGCCATTTTTAAATCGTTATCTGTATTCTTACGCTGAATTGTACTACTAATCTGATCTGCAACAAATTCTAATAATTGAACATCGTTTTCATTATATGCATTTTCGTTTGTATAGCTTTGAACCACCATAACACCAAAAATTTTATCTTGTGTTTTTAAAGGTACACCTAGCCATATTTTAGAATCCACACCTACTAAATCTACTTCCCCTTGCTCGATTAATTTTTTATGAGATTCATTCGTAAACAGTAACGATTTTTTAGATTTAACTACATAGCCCGATAACGTTCTTAGTGCTTTAAACTTTGCGATATCATCAAATTCATCTACAACTACTGGTGTATAAAAAGAATCGTCCTCTTCATTGTAAAGAGCAATAAAAAAGTTATTGGTATTAATAATTTTATGCAATTCATCTTTAATAAAATAACCAAATTCATTAAAATCGTCAATGCTCAAAGCTGCTTTTGAAATATTGTATAAAATATTTTCAATTTCTTCTTTCTTTACTCTTTCAGTAATATCTTTTATAACTACATGAATCGTTATTTTACTATCTACTTCCTCAATTTTAGTTAGTGTGACTTCCGCTGGAAAGACATGTCCGTTTTTTTGTTTGTGATACCATCTAAACCTGTGGCTCCCTTCATCAATTGCAATTTGCATCATCTCTTCTGCTTTTTCAAAAGAATCCCTACCATCAGGTTGTTTTTCAGGTGATAATTTTGATGGATGAACTTCAACCAAAGACTTTTTTGTTGGGTATCCGAACACTTTCAATGTTGACATATTGCAATCCGCAAATATATTATCCTTAATTATTAAAACAGCATCTATAGATTTTTCAAAAATATCTCGATATTTTTTTTCTGATTTTTCTAGCAGTATTTTTGAATGTGTCCTCTCTGTTATATCATCAGCCAAAGATGCGACTCCAATTACTTGTCCATCAGCATCTTTCAAAGTAACATTGTACCAATCACAAATAATTATTTGACCAGATTTGGTGATATTTTCATTTTTGCTTCTAAACCCTGCTTTTTGGGCTAGTAAATTTTCCCAAATTTCATCTATTTTGTCACTTATTGAAGGTAGAATAATTAAGTCTTTTGAATGTTTTCCTATTGCTTCTTCGGGAGAATAACCAAAAATCATATGCGCCGAATTATTCCATTCCAGCACTTTAAAATCCAAATCCCAAATTATAGAAGCTAATGGCGTATTGTTAAACTGGTCTTTTAAACGTTGATTGCTTTTAAAAAATAAATCCTCTGTTATTTTTCGTTCGGTAATATCTTCAGCAATACCTTGTATGTGAGTTACTTTATTTTTAGAATTTCTAATGGTATCAAGACTGGTTTCAATCCATTTTATTTTGCCTTCTTTTGTTATAATTCGAAAAGAAACTGGTTTTGAAGAGATATCATCTTCACTTTTTAATAGTTTAAAAAAATAAGCTCTAGTATCATTTAAATCATCCGGGTAAACTAATTCGTGAATTTTAATTTGGTTTGACAAAAATTCGGTGCTTGAATAACCAAATAATTTTTCCGTATTTTCTGAAGCAAAAACAACAGGGAAATCCCACTTTTTTTTACACAAAATTGCAACTGATGAACTTTTATTAATAATGTTATAGGCTTCCTT
>JADWMI010000228.1 GCA_015767395.1 Bacteroidota bacterium
AGGCAATTCTGTTAGAAATTAATCTATATGCTGTTGCATATATTTTGATGGAAGAATTCCGTATTTATCCATAAAGCATTTTGAGAAATACGCAGGGCTATTGAATCCTGTTTCATAGGCTATTTCAGAAATATTACCATACTGTTTATGCAATAAACCAAGCGCTTTATCCAATCTGAACGCCCTTAAAAAGTTGTTTGAGGACTTCCCACTTAGCTTCTTTAATTTTCTGTATAGTTGTGATTTACTATATCCCAATTCCTTACTGAAATTTCCAACATTAAAATTGGGTTTATTCCAATTATCCTCAATATAATCCATTAGTTGTGTTAGAAACAACTCTTCAGAAGGATTTAATACGCGTATCACTTCTTCGTCAATAGTAACGTTTCTATTTTCACTTTCAAATAATGATTTTACTTCTGATGAAATCACCAATTCTTCGTTTATTACTTCACACATTCGTGTAGCCAATGTAGTTGTATCCTCAAAAATATTGTCCTTACTAGTAACAGGTACACCCGAACTTAAAGCTATTTTAAGCTGCCTATTTACAGGATCAAACTTAGGCGTTACATATTTAAATTTGAATTTAATTTTTAATGAACAAGAAACTGCATCTGAAACAGATTTAAAAGAAACTAAATAACTGTTATTGTCTTTTCTAACAACCCTTCCTTTAAATTTTTTTAAAGTTTTTAAAACGCTATTATGAAACTTTTGTGTGAAAATATTAAATTGATTGGCCTCAAGTCTGTTTAAATAATCACTTGTTTCAATAACCATAATAACCCTAAAAGCAGGATCATTAATAATATTTAACGTGGTGTCTTTTGCCTTTTCGGGGTCTTCAATTCTTCCTAAAAAAGATTCTACAATTTTTTCATCAACTTCAATTATACTATGAGGAAATTCACCATGAGCACGGTTATGCATCTCTTGAATGGCTTTTTTATTAGGCGCCTCTATTAAACAAAATGCAGTATTTCTATCTTCATCACACCAATAAGTCATTCCCTTACACCCAAATAAATGTTCAATTTTTAAATCAGCTTGATGCATTTCTGCCACATGCGCTGCTTTAATTTCTTTCGGAATATCGTGGCGATCCATGTATATAGGCATAATCTTTTTTATGCAATATAATCAATTTAGCGTTATTTTGAAAGCATAAAAATTACAATCACCTCATTCTCACTAAAATACATTCTATTTACTTGCAAATACAGCCTGGTGATTAAAACAACCTTCCATCATCTAATTTCATTTTTTTGTTGTAACTTTATTATTCTCAACAACTTAACAGTTATGACTTTCAACCGGTTTTCTTCACATGGAGCATTATTTAGATGTCCACATCAAAATAAATATCGGTACTGCCCTTTAGATAAATTAAGAAAGTTGTCGGTTGAAGAAAGGGTAGCACATATTAAAAATTTGACACTTCAACAATTGAATAATTTAGAAACACATTATAACAACTGTGTTGAGGAGAGTAGAAAGCTTCAAAATAAAAAAAGCCTTAACAAATAAATGTTAAGGCTTTTTTTATATAGTGTAACGCTATGCTTATTTTTTAAATTTAGCATATTTCGATTTAAATTTATCAATACGTCCTGCAGTATCTATTAATTTAGATTTACCTGTGTAAAAAGGATGTGACGTTCTTGAAATCTCTAATTTTACTAAAGGATATTCAACACCATCTACATCTAAAGTTTCTCTAGTATTTACTGTTGAACGAGTTAAAAACACATCTTCATTAGACATATCTTTAAATGCTACCATTCTATAATTTTCTGGGTGTATACCTTTTCTCATCGTAAACTCGTTTTAATTCTGTTTTTATTTTTCAGACTGCAAATTTAACTATATTTTTGAAACTTCAAACAAATAATTTATTTTATTTACATAAATATTCAAAAAAAGCTAATTTACGTCATGTTATACAAATCATTTATCGGTTTTATTCTAATTCTTACAGTCATTTCTTGTAAAAGTGAATATAAGTTTGTTTTAAATTCTCCTAAAAAAATTCAATCAAATCAAGAATTAACCATTTCAATTTCTGAAAAAGGAAATAAACCATTTGATTCTATTCAATTTTCAATTAACAATCAAAAGATTAAAGGTACAAACAATTCGGCAACTTTTAACATTGATAGCCTCAAATTAGGAAAGCATACCATAACCGCTATTGTTTTTTATGAGAATAAAAGCAAAAAAGTAACAAACCCGGTTTACATTATGGCGGACTCCGCTCCAGACATTTACACCTATAAAATTGTAAACACATACCCACATGATAAAGACGCCTATACACAAGGCCTGGAATATTACAATGGGTTTTTATATGAAGGAACAGGACAAAAAGGAAAATCTTCAATTCGAAAAGTAGCTTTAACAACTGGTGAAATTTTACAACAAAAAGATTTAGACGCTCAATATTTTGGAGAAGGCATTACTATTTATAATAATAAATTGCACCAGTTAACTTGGAAAGGTGGCATTGGCTTTGTCTACAATTTAGAAACTTTTGAAAAAGAACGCGAATTTAAATACACCAAAAGTCTTGAAGGCTGGGGGCTCACCAATAATGGTGAAAAAATAATAAAAACAGATGGCACAGAGCGTATTTGGTTTTTAAACCCAGAAACTTTGGTTGAAGAGCGCTATATTGAAGCTTATACCAACACTCGAAAAGTTGAAAATTTAAACGAACTTGAGTTTGTTAACGGAATGATTTACGCCAATGTATGGCAACAAAACTCCATTTTAATTGTAAACCCTAAAAGCGGTAAAATAGAAGGTGTTGCAAATTTAAATAGCCTAAAAGAACTCATTCAAAAAGAACAATCCCTACAAGAAAGTGATGACGTTTTAAATGGAATTGCATATGACAAAGAAAACAACAGACTATTTGTTACTGGAAAACATTGGGGAAAATTGTATGAAATTGAATTGTTCAAAAAGCAGTAAATAGTTCTTGACCGTTAGCTTTAGAGGTTAGTCGAAATTTTAAGTTAAATTTGTCTATACGCTTATTTCTATCATGTTTTATCTTTAATATTTTTTACATTTACAAAAACAAATTAATGCGCTATTTCTCAATTCTTATAATTACTATCACCATATTGTTCTCTTCTTGTAGAAAAGATTTTTCAGCAGAATTAAGTTCTGGCGAACTCTCTTTTTCAAAAGATACTGTTTATTTAGATACTGTTTTTACAAATATTGGATCTAGCACCTATCATTTAAAAGTTTATAATAAAAGTAATAAAAACATTTCCATTCCAAATATATCATTGGGCAGAGGGGAAAGCTCGTTTTACCGATTGAATGTTGATGGAACACCGGGTAAAGTATTTGAGAATACCGAAATTTTAGCAAAAGACAGCGTTTATATTTTTATTGAAACTACCATTGACTACAATCAGGTTGTAGATCCAATCTATACTGATTCCATTGTGTTTAGTGGAGACGGACATTTACAAGATGTAAAATTGGTGACATTGGTAAAAGATGCCCATTTTTTATATCCTTCAAAAGATGCTGAAGGCATTATTGAAACCATTACTATTGGTATTGATGCTGACGGTGAAAAGATAACAGTAAATGGTTTTTATTTAGAAGACAATACAACCTTTACAAACGAAAAACCAACTATTATTTATGGTTATTGTGCTGTACCTTCAACCAAAACATTAACTATTGATCCCGGTGCAAGTATTTATTTTCACTCGAACTCAGGACTTATTGTAGATAAAGATGCAACCCTTTTAATCAACGGGGAACTAAATAATGAGGTTATTATTGAAGGGGACAGACTAGAGCCAGCATTTAGCGATAACCCAGGACAATGGGGAACAATCTGGTTACGAGCTGGAAGTAAAAATC
Source organism: Bacteroidota bacterium (assembly GCA_015767395.1). Next base: position 3,898 of record JADWMI010000228.1, read on the forward strand.
ACAGCATTAACCACACCATTATTAAAAACGCTTCAGCTGGAATTATTATAGATTCTATTGGTAGTAATACAGCTCCTACTTTAACTATTAAAAACACTCAGATTTACAACAGTTCTAACTTTGGAATTTTAGCAAGAGAAACCAATATAAAAGGTGAAAATTTGGTTATTAATAATAGCGGGCAATCATCATTAGCCTGCACTATTGGCGGCACCTATAATTTTACACATGCTACTTTTGCAAATTATTGGAGTAATGGTTTGCGTCAATTCCCAAGCGTATTGATTAACAATTTCTTTTCTTATTCTGAAAACAATCAAATAATTACAGAAACCCGAGATCTGCATGCTGCAAATTTCACCAATTGTATTATTGATGGAAACAGCAATATTGAACTTATTATAGATAAAGTTGACGGTTCCGTTTTTAATTATGATTTTAAAAATAATATGATAAAGTTTGATGATTATAATAATTCTTACGCTGACATT
>JADWMI010000229.1 GCA_015767395.1 Bacteroidota bacterium
CACTATGAAGATTTATTAAATGCTTCTAACTTTTTACGCGTTCACAAATCATTTATTGTTGCAATAGATAAAATAAAATTCATAGAAGGTAATCGTATATTAATTAACGAGCATAAAATACCTGTTGGGCAAACTTATAAAAGTAGCATTAGTAATTTGTATAACAGTTAAATATCACTGCACATACATGCTACTTCCGCCAACATTATAATGCAAATAGTTAGTAATTGCTGTATAGCCGTATTTCAGGCTATTTTACATAATTACAATATTACCCTTCTTTTCTAAGAACCTCTAAGGGTGGACTTTTAAGTACACTTTGAATATTACTTAACCCTATAATTAACACCAATAAAGTAATACCTGGAAGAAATACTAAAAATGGAACAACAGACGGAATAAAAGGCTCTTTAAATAAAAATACTGCTAATAATTGACTACTTATAAGGGACAATAAAATACCAACCAAGCTACCTAAAACTCCTAAATAGATATATTCCAGGGCTGTAATTTGTAATATTTGTTTACTTTTCGCCCCTAAAGTTCTTAACAACACACTTTCTTTAATTCTTTGATATTTGCTATTTCTCACGGAACCAATTAAAACAATAATTCCTGTAAGAATACTAAAGAATGCCATAAAATTAATGATCCATGAAATTTTATCTAAAATATCTTCAATTACATTGTATACCTGTCTTAAATCTAATACTGAAATATTTGGAAATTTCTTAACCAAAACCCGTTGTAAATCGGCAGAACTAGCTTCATCGGGAACATTGGTTGTTAAAACACTAAACTGCGGCGCAGTTTCTAAAACCCCGATTGGAAATACAATAGAAAAATTCAATTGCATGCGACCCCAATCTACTTTTCTAATACTTCCAATAACGGTTTCCATTAAAACGCCTTGCACATTAAAAATTAGCGGATCTCCAACTTCTAAAGAAGCATCTCTGGCAATATTATCTGATATTGAAATTAGAATAGGTTCCCCCTGCGCTAGTTTTCCAGTCCAGGTTCCTTCTAAAAGTTCTTCTGACTCCAATAATGAATTGCGATAAGTGACTCTAAACTCATGGCTTAAAATCCATTTTTTCATAGTTGAAGTAGTGTCTTTTCTAATAGTATTCACCAATTCATCTTTAATTCGATGCAAGCGCATTGTTACAATAGGAATGTTATCAATCACCTCCAATCCTTTTGGGAGTATTGTATTTATAACATCTTCATTTTGTACTGTTTGCACATCCATTAAAATAATATTTGGATTCCCTGAATTATTTTCAATTGAAGTTTTGGCTAACAAAATATCTTTCGTAAAATATAAAGTACTAATTAAAAAAGTACCTAAACCAATGGCTAAAATTAGTACCATTGTCTGATTATTTGGGCGAAATAAATTTAGTAAACTTTGACGTTTTGTAAACCCCCAATGAGTAGGGAAATATTTTTTAACAGCGTTCATAAAAAGGCTTGAAATTCCAGCCATAATAGCAAACGTAATTAAAATACCCACAGTAAAAGCCAGTCCGAATAAAGCATCTTTTAACAACCAAAATGAAAATAAAAACATAAAAAGTAAAATTGCCGCTAAAGTAAAAAGTCTGGCTTTTCTAGGTTTTACTAAGTTTTCATCAGTACCTCTTAAAACTTCTAAGGGTGAAACATACCAAGTACCTAATAATGGAAGTAAAGCAAATAATACAGACATTAAAACACCTAAGCTTATACCCATTACTAATGGCTGTATTGTGATTGATATTTCAACATCAAAAGGTAAAAAATCTTGTAAGAAATAAGGAAAAGCATATTGTAACCCTATTCCAATGGCTGCACCTAATAGACCTCCAATCAATCCAATACCAACAACTTGTGTTAGATAAATTAAAAATGTTTGTTTTCTGGTGGCTCCTAAGCATTTCAGAACCGCTACATTTTTCAATTTTTCTTTAATGTAAATATGAACAGAACTTGCAATTCCTACACAACCCAATAAAAGTGCTATAAATGCAGCTAAATTTAAAAACCTACTTACGTTATCATATCTTCTTCCTAAACGATCACTCGTACTGGTATGTGTATCCAAATCTGCATTTTCATTATCTAAAATAGGATCTATTTTTTCATCTAATAAATCCAAATCCATTGTTGGTGGAGCCTTAAAAAAGTATTGGTATTCTTTTCTACTCCCTAATTGCAACAATTTAGTATCGTCAATAAAACGAAAAGGAATTAGCACTGTGGGGGCAACTGACGTTGAAACTGCAGTGCTACCCGGAATAGATTTTAAAGCCCCAATAATTGGAAAAGTTAGTTTCCCTAGTTTAATAGAATCTCCAGGTTTTAAATTCAATTGAAGCATTAAAGTAGCATCTACCAATGCGCCACCTAATTCTTGATATTCTACAGCAGCTTGCACTGGTTCGGTATCTAAAATACCGTAAAAAGGGAAGTTACCTTCAATAGCACGTACTTTTACCAATTTTGTACCATCATTTTTAGGAAATGCAGCCATAGAAACGAAATTAACTTCGGAAGCCGCCACATTTAAAGAATCTATTATAGCTTGAACTTTTTCATTTGGAAGTTGTCTGCTATCTATAATAAAATCAGCACCCATTAAGGCTTTTGACTGGTTTTTAATGTTTTGTTTTAAATTCTCACTAAACAATTGAATGGAAACCACAGCAGCAATACCCAAAATAATAGATGCCATAAACAGCATTAATCTAGAAATACTTGCTTTTCCATCTCGCCAAGCCATTTTAAACAGCCATTGCACGGAAGCTTTAGAAGGATAATTGCTCATTAAACTGCTATTGTTTTTGCGTTAGACATTATTTTTCCACCTTTTAACCTCAATATTTGTTGCGTTCTATTGGCTAAATCTAAATCGTGGGTAATAATAACTAAGGTAGTTCCAGCTTCTTTATTCAATTGAAAAAGTAATTGAATCACCTTTTCGCCTGTTTCTTCATCTAAATTTCCTGTGGGTTCATCGGCAAATAAAATAGAAGGTTTGTTAGAGAAAGCTCTGGCCAACGCTACTCTTTGCTGCTCACCACCTGATAATTGCGATGGATAATGATCAAAACGATCTCCCAACCCTACTTTTTGTAACAATTCCATACCAAACTTAGCGGCATTTTTTTCTCCTTGCAACTCTAAGGGTACAATTACATTTTCTAAAGCAGTGAGTGTAGGAAGTAATTGAAAATTTTGAAAAATAAAACCAACCTCCTTATTTCGTAATTGAGCGCGTTCATCTTCATTTAAATTCTGCAAATTATTACCGCATAATTCAATGGTACCTGCATTAGCATAGTCTAAACCTGCACACAAGCCAAGTAAGGTAGTTTTACCACTTCCAGAAGGTCCAACAATTGAGAACGTATCTCCTTTCTCTATTTCAAAAGAAATGTCATGTAATACCGTTAATTTTTTTGAACCACTGGTATATGTTTTCTCTAGTTCATGAATCTTTAATATCTTTGTCATAATACTCATTTATTATATATGCTGCCAAAAAATGCTGAAATTGAAAAATAGACAATTGATTTTAAATATGAATAATAATCCTACGAAGATTTTCCTAAAATTTTATTATTTTTTACTTTTGCTAGTGCTATTCTCTTGCGGATCAGACAGCTCTAAAAAGCAAAAGACTACTGAAAAAGCTGCTGTTGAAACTGAAAATAATAGTGAAAAAAGTAGTGCACCAAAAACTATTTTAGTTTTTGGCGATAGTCTAACCGCTGGTTATGGTCTAGACGATGTAAATGATGCTTTTCCAGCAATTATTCAAACTAAAATAGACTCGCTTTCATTGGGATATACTGTTATTAATTCAGGATTAAGTGGCGAAACAACTGCTGGAGGAAAAAACAGAATAAATTGGGTACTGAATCAAAAAATTGATGTTTTTATTTTGGAATTAGGTGCTAATGATGGTTTACGTGGTGTACCTTTAACAGAAACAAGTAAAAACTTACAAGCCATTATAGATGCTGTATTAGCAAAAAATCCAGCTACTAAAATTATATTAGCTGGAATGCAACTTCCGCCAAATATGGGCCAAGATTATATTACTAAGTTTAAAACTATTTTCCCTGAGTTAGCTAAAAAAAACAATCTTAAATTAATTCCGTTTTTATTAAAAGATGTAGGTGGTATTCCTGAATTAAACCAAGGAGATGGGATTCACCCTACAATTGAAGGACAAAGAATACTAGCAAACAATGTTTGGGCTGTTTTGGAAACGGTGATTGGAAATTAAAACGACGATTATATTAAAACTGCAATTTGCGATTTGTAATTATATTTCTTAACAGTATAAAGTAATTGGTAATTAAACATTCGTATTTTTGCTAATTACAATAA
>JADWMI010000006.1:0-6140 GCA_015767395.1 Bacteroidota bacterium
GCACCATCTAAATAATGATCTAGTAATAACATATTGTTAGGGATACTTCTAAGCAATGCAACAACATGTTTTTCTAATTCTTCTTTGTTGATTACAATCTTCATTCCCTGACCTCCTAATACATAAGATGGACGAACCAAGATTGGAAAATCTAAAGTATCTGCAATTGCAGAAGCTTCATCAGCTGTAGTTGCAGTACCATATTGTGGGAATGGAATATCTAAATCAACTAATAATTCAGAAAAACGTTTTCTATCTTCAGCTAAATCCAAAGCTTCATAACTTGTTCCAATAATTTTAACACCCCATTTATCTAGCTTCTCAGCTAATTTTAATGCCGTTTGACCACCTAACTGAACAATTACACCTTCAGGTTTTTCATGCTCAATAATATCATAAATATGTTCCCAGAAAACTGGTTCAAAGTATAATTTATCAGCTGTATCAAAATCAGTTGAAACTGTTTCCGGGTTACAGTTAATCATAATTGTTTCATAACCCGCTTCTCTAGCAGCTAAAACACCATGAACACAACAGTAATCAAATTCAATCCCTTGTCCAATTCTGTTTGGACCAGAACCTAAAACAACTATTTTTTTTCTGTCTGTAACTACACTCTCATTGTCAGCTATTTTTACACCATCAGGTGTAATCATTTTATTTTCAAAAGTAGAATAGTAATAAGGTGTCTGTGCGCCAAACTCTGCAGCACAAGTATCAACCAATTTATAAACACGGTTAATATCTAACGCTGTACGTTTCTCTTTTACCTCACTCTCTACACATCCTAACATATGGGCAATTTGTCTATCAGCAAAACCTTTTTGTTTTGCTTCTAACAATAACTCGTATGATAAATTATCTAATTTATTTGTTGATATTTCATTTTCTAAAGCCAATAACTCTTCGTATTGCTTTAAATACCACATATCAATTTTTGTGATTTCGTGAATTCTGCTCAATGGAATTCCTATCTGAATGGCATCATAAATTACAAAAACCCTGTCCCAACTTGCATATTTTAATTTGTGAATAACCGTATCATAATCTCTTTCTCCCTTTCCATCGGCTCCTAAACCATTGCGTTTTATTTCTAAAGATTGGGTTGCCTTATGCAGTGCTTCTTGGAAACAACGTCCAATTCCCATTACTTCACCTACCGATTTCATTTGTAACCCTAGTGTTCTATCGGAACCTTCGAATTTATCAAAATTCCAACGTGGTATTTTTACAATTACATAATCTAAGGTTGGTTCAAATAAAGCAGAAGTTGTTTTAGTAATCTGGTTGTTTAATTCATCCAAATGATAACCTATCGCTAATTTAGTGGCTATTTTTGCAATTGGATATCCTGTTGCTTTTGAAGCCAAGGCAGATGAACGAGATACACGAGGATTAATTTCAATAGCAATGATATCTTCCTTTTCATCAGGACTAACTGCAAATTGCACATTACAACCTCCGGCAAAATCACCAATTGAGCGCATCATATGAATCGCCATATCACGCATTCTTTGGAAAGTGGTATCACTTAAAGTCATTGCAGGCGCTACTGTGATTGAATCACCGGTATGAATACCCATTGGATCCATATTCTCAATAGTACAAATAATAACAACATTGTCGTTACTATCTCTTAACAACTCAAGTTCGTACTCTTTCCAACCTAATAATGCTTTATCTATAATTACTTCGTGAATTGGAGAAGCTTCTAAACCTCTACTTAACAACTCATCAAAATCTTCTTTATCATATACAATAGATGCTCCATATCCTCCCAAAGTAAATGATGGGCGAATTACCAATGGAAAACCATACTCTTGCGCAATTTCTTTTCCTTTTAAAAATGATGTTGCAACTGTTGAAGGCGCTTGCCCAATTCCAATTTTAATCATTAATTTTCTAAACTGCTCTCTATCTTCTGTAATATTAATGGCGTCAATGTCAACACCTATTAAATCAATATTAAAGTCTTCCCAAATGCCTTTATCGTCAGCTTCAATACATAAATTCAACGCTGTTTGTCCACCCATTGTTGGTAAAACAGCATCAATATTTGGATGCATTTGCAGAATTTCAATAATCGATTTTGTTGTAAGTGGCTTTAAATACACATTGTCCGCCAATGACGGGTCTGTCATAATAGTTGCCGGATTTGAGTTAATAAGTGTAACTTCAATTCCTTCTTCTTTCAACGATCTAATTGATTGAGAACCTGAATAATCAAATTCACAAGCTTGACCAATAATAATTGGACCTGAACCAATTATTAAAACCGACTTAATTTTTGTGTTTTTAGGCATTTTCTGGTATTAAATATAAAATTTCGTAAATATCAATAAAAATCGTTTTTTTTTAAAATTAAGTTTTCAAAACTTATCAAAAAAACATAAAAAAAGGTGTTACTAGTAAAAAGTAACACCTTATATATAAAATTATTGTTTCATTATTTCTTTGGTCTCGGATCAGAAGATACACTAATTCTTTTTCTACCTTTAGCTCGTCTTCTAGCTAAAACTTTTCTACCAGTTACTGAAGCCATACGCTCTCTAAACCCGTGTTTATTTCTTCTCTTTCTTTTTGATGGCTGATATGTTCTTTTTGGCATTACTTATATATTTTAAAATCGCGTTTCTTTTTGATGCTTTTCAATAAGAAGAACTCTTCTTAAAAGCGTTGGCAAATATACAATTAGTTTTGTGTTTGGCAAATAGAATTTAAAAAAAAATGAAAATATTTATTACACTCTCAAAAATATAAAAAAATCATATATTTATATAAATTATAACAACTTAAAATATGTATCAAAAGCCAATGCTTAAGGAAGATAGCCTAAAAGATCAAGTAATTGTTGTTACTGGCGGTGGAAGTGGATTGGGAAAATCAATGACAACTTATTTTTTAGAATTGGGTGCACATGTAGTGATCACTTCAAGAAATATAGAAAAATTAGAAAAAGTTAAGATTGAATTAGAAGAAAAAACGGGTGGAAAAGTTTTACCTGTACAATGTGATGTTAGAAACTATACTGAAGTTGAAGCCCTTTTAGAGGCAACCCTTAAAGAATTTGGTAGAGTCGACGGACTTTTAAACAATGCTGCAGGAAACTTTATAAGCCCAACTGAAAGATTATCAGCAAATGCTTTTGACACCATTATCGATATTGTTTTAAAAGGAAGCAAAAATTGCACCTTGGCTTTTGGAAAACATTGGATAGACACCAAACAAGAAAAAGCCACCATATTGAATATTGTAACAACCTATGCCTGGACCGGCTCAGCTTATGTTGTTCCTTCCGCTACAGCAAAAGCAGGCGTATTGGCCATGACGCGCTCTTTGGCTGTTGAATGGGCAAAATATGGCATTAGATCCAACGCAATTGCTCCGGGTCCTTTTCCTACTAAAGGCGCTTGGGATAGATTATTGCCCGGGGATTTAAGAGATAAATTTGACATGAAAAAGAAAGTTCCAGTTGGCAGAGTGGGTGTTCATCAGGAATTGGCAAATTTAGCAGCCTATTTAATGAGTGATTTTTCTGCTTATATTAACGGAGAAGTTATAACTATTGATGGAGGTGAATGGTTAAAAGGCGCTGGTGAATTCAATATGCTAGAAGAAATTCCTGAAGAAATGTGGGATATGCTGGAAGCAATGATTAGAAATAAAAAGAAAAAATAAATAATTAAAAATATAAAATGTGACCCCTTCAAACTTTAAAAAAAATTGAAGGGTTCTTTTTTTGTTAACTAGAATAGCTTTAGTACTTTTGCCCAAACCTAAGATTAATGAAAAATACAAAATATATTTTTGTAACCGGTGGCGTTACTTCTTCACTTGGAAAAGGGATAATTGCAGCTTCTTTAGCTAAATTACTTCAACAAAGAGGTTACTCAGTAACGATACAGAAACTAGATCCATATATTAATATTGACCCAGGAACACTAAATCCTTATGAGCATGGCGAATGTTATGTGACTGATGACGGTGCTGAAACGGACTTAGATTTAGGTCATTATGAGCGTTTTTTAAACATTCCAACCTCACAAGCGAATAACGTTACAACTGGTAAAATTTACCAATCTGTAATTGATAAAGAGCGCAAAGGTGAATTCTTAGGTAAAACGGTACAAGTAATTCCTCATATCACCGATGAAATTAAAGAAAGAGTACAAATCTTAGGAAATACAGGTGAATTTGATATTGTAATTACTGAAATTGGAGGTACTGTAGGTGATATTGAATCTTTACCATATGTTGAATCTGTTCGACAATTATTATGGGAATTAGGACATGAAAATGCCATTGTAATTCATTTAACATTGATTCCTTATTTAGCAGCCGCGGGAGAGTTAAAAACAAAACCAACACAACACTCTGTTAAAATGTTAATGCAAAGTGGTGTAAGTCCTGATATTTTGGTTTGTAGAACTGAACATGAAATTTCTGATGACATTAAAAGAAAATTAGCATTGTTCTGTAATGTTAAAAAAGAAGATGTTATAGAGTCTATTGATGCCGAAACCATTTACGATGTTCCTAATTTAATGTTAGAAGAAGGCTTAGATAAAGTAGTTCTTGGAAAATTACAACTTCCACAAGACAAACAACCTGAACTAAAAGTTTGGAATGAGTTTTTAAGAAAATTCAAAAACCCAAAACATACTGTTGAAATTGGACTCATAGGAAAATATGTTGAACTTCATGACGCGTACAAATCAATTTCTGAAGCATTTATTCATGCTGGTGCGCAAAACGAAGTTAAAGTAAACATCAACTGGATTCATTCTGAAGATTTAACCGTTGACAATGTTCCTAGAAAATTGAAAAATTTAAATGGAATCCTTGTTGCTCCTGGTTTTGGAGAGCGCGGTATTGAAGGTAAAATTGCAGCGGTAAAATATGCTCGTGAAAACAAGATCCCATTCTTCGGAATATGTTTAGGAATGCAAATGGCTGTTATTGAATTTTCAAGAAACGTATTGGGAATAAAAGATGCCAACTCAAGAGAAATGGATAGCGATACGCCTAATCCAGTTATAGATTTAATGGAAGATCAAAAAAGCATCACTAATTATGGTGGAACCATGCGTTTAGGTGCTTGGGATTGTAAATTAGCCGATAATAGTAAAGTAAAAGGCATCTACAAAAACGAATTAATAAGTGAACGCCATAGACATAGATATGAGTTTAATAGTTCATATTTAGAGCAAATTGAAAGTGCAGGTATGATTGCTACAGGTAACAACCCTGAAACTAATTTAGTTGAAGTAGTTGAAATACCAAGTCATCCTTGGTTTGTTGGTGTTCAATACCACCCTGAATATAAAAGCACAGTGTTAAATCCACATCCTTTATTTGTTGATTTTGTAAAAGCTTCTTTGGAACATTATTTGCGCTAGTACATATTCATTAATTATAATCTAAATATAACGATACATTTAGTACATTTGTCGGACTTTTTAAAAATACTTAAGAAGTAAATGACAGATTGACATTTTAAACACACACATGGAAGAAAAAAAATTCGATTTTAATTCAATAATTGGCTTCGGTTTATTATTTGCAATAATGATTTGGTGGATGTACACCAACCAACCTACTCCAGAAGAAATAGCTGCTGAGGAAAAAGCAAAAACTGAACAAGTACAAAAAGAAAACGAGCAAAAAGCTGCTACAGCAAATTTTAATAATAGTTCTGATACTACAATTCAAGGAACCGATTCATTATCATTGGCAAAAGCCCAGGCTCAATTGGGTGCGTTCGCGCATTCAGCGACTTTAACTGATGAAGAAACTGTATTAGAAAATGATTTACTTAAACTGGTAATCTCTAATAAAGGTGGACAAATAAAGGAAGCTTTGCTTAAAAATTATGTTACCTACGATTCTTTACCTCTTTATATGATAAAAGACAATAATGCGTCTTTTAACCTAAATTTTGGAACTTCAGATAATAGAACACTAAACACAAAAGACCTTCTTTTTGAACCTACTATTTCTCAAGATGGAGACAATCAAGTGCTGTCTATGAAATTGAAAGTTTCCAACTCTCAATATCTAGAGTATCGTTATGTTATGAAACCAGGTGAATACATGGTTGATTTTAATGTGCGCTCACAAGGATTAAGTTCTACTATAAA